>JBAQYG010000001.1:0-7037 GCA_049299915.1 Minisyncoccia bacterium
TTTTTTTTGATTCTTTAAATAGTGAATTATTAAAAACCAAAACGGCTGCTAAATCTATAGATGCTTTACTTACGGCTACTCATCCTCAAAAAAAATTACGATCTACTACCTTAGTTACTTTAGCAAAATCAGAAAAAGATATGATTCGCGCAGGTCGTAATCTCAAGAATGCCTATTTTGATATGGCCGCTAACCTTTCTTTGTTACCCCTTTTGAATCACAAATTTCTAATTATGACCAAAAGCGGTTTAGAAGAATTGAAAACAGTACTCAAGGATTAATTTACATTATGGCTTTATTTAAAAAAAGATTAGTAAAACAAAAAGTAACTAAAAAGGTAGGGATTCAATCGGAAACTTTGCCGGCTAAGAATTCTTCCCTTTTAATTAAAGGAATCAGAATTACTGAGAAAGCTACTGCTCTTCAAGGTCAAAATCAATACGTTTTTGAAATAGATGGCCGTATTACCAAACCAGAAATTAGAAAAGCCATAGAAAAAATGTATAAGGTTAATATCACGAGAGTTAATACAATCAATTCTCCTTCTAAACCCAAGCATTATGGCAGACACATTCACGCCCTTCCCGTCCTTTCGAAAGCTATTGTCACTTTAAAAGTAGGTCAAAAAATAGATACAGGTATATAATTTTCTTTTTAAACAGTAATATTATTTTATGAAACGCCGCAAGCCATCAACTTTTTCTCAACGCTTCCACGATGTGGTTGATTTTAGTGTCCTAACAACCTCCAAACCCAAAAAGAGTTTAACCGTAGGTAAAAATAGTACTGCTGGTAGAAATAGCCAGGGTAGATTAACCTCTCGTCACATGGGTGGTGGACACAAGAAGCAATACAGAGTAATGAGTTTTGGCCAAGGAAAATTAAATATTCCTGGTAAAGTTAAATCAATCGAATACGATCCTAATCGCTCTTGTTTTATTGCCCTTATTTCTTATAAAGACGGAGACTGGGCATATGTTTTAGCCCCTGAAGGTTTGAAAATTAATGAGACAATCGTCTGTTCTGATAGCGCTCCTTTAAAATTAGGTAATCGTTTACAACTTAAATATGTTCCCGCTGGTCAGTTTGTTCATAACGTCGAAGTTCGTCCTTTGGAAGGGGGTAAACTAGCTAGAGGAGCTGGCAACTATTTACAGGTTGTTTCTCAAGAAGAAAGATATACCGATGTCAAAATGCCCTCAGGAGAAGTGCGTAAAATTTTAAATAATTGTTTTGCTTCTGTTGGACAACTTTCTAATATAGAACACAAAATGATGCAGCTCGGTAAAGCTGGTCGTAGTCGTTGGATGGGTACAAGACCAGAAGTCCGTGGAAAAGTTATGAATGCTAAAGATCATCCCTATGGTGGTGGAGAAGGTAGAAATCAAAGAGGCACTAAGAGGCCAAAGACCAAGTGGGGTAAGGTTACTGGTGGTCACAAGACCCGTAAGCCAAAGAAGTATTCTAATAGTTTAATCCTTAGTCGTCGACCATCTCGTAAGAAGAATAAAAAATAAAACGCTTTATTAAAAATACAAATTTTTATGTCTCGAAGTCTTAAAAAGGGTCCCTTTATACCAGAAAGATTGTTACTAAAAGTCTCTAGACTTAAGGTAGGGGATAAAACACCCGTAAAAACTTGGTCTCGTGATGCTGTAATTTCTCCAGAAATGGTAGGTTTCGTTATGGGAGTTCATAACGGGAAAACTTTTATCAATGTTGATGTTCGAGAAGAAATGGTAGGTCACCGTTTAGGCGAATTTTCTCCTACCAAAAAATTTGTAAAACATGGTGGTAAAATGCAAAGAGAACTCGAAGCTTCAGCTGCTGCTGCCAACAAAGCTCCCGCTGCTGCCGCCACCCCAGCTCCTACTAAGAAATAATTTATTAAACCTAACTAGAAAATAAAACTAGAATATGGAGGTCATTGCTAAGTTAAACAATTTACATATCTCTCCCCGCAAAGTCCGTTTGGTAACGGCCACTATTAAAGGACTTGATACTCAAGCTGCTTTAAGTACGTTGCGTTTTTTACCGAATCGATCGGCTAGACCTATAAAAAAACTTCTAGATTCAGCCATCGCTAATGCTACTCATAACTTTAATTTAAGTGCCGATAATTTGAAAATAGGCATTATCAAAGTAGACGGTGGCAGAGTGAGTAAAAAATTTCTTCCTCGTGCTCAAGGTAGTGCTGGTACTATTCGTAGCCGTTCTTCCCACGTTACCATTGTTCTAAGAGAAATAACTCCAGGTTTGAAAGGAAAGATAGAAAAAGTAGAGAATACGAAAGAAACTTCTGAAATTAATACGAAGAAAGTTAATGACAATAAAACAGTTAACTCAAAAGGAATAAAGAAGAGTAATATAAAAAATAAGAATATTTCTAGTGGTCCCAAAAAAGTTAAAGTATTTAACCGTAAAGCAATTTAATTTTCCTATAAGTTTATTTTATTAGTATGGCTCAAAAAATTAATCCTCAAGGTCTAAGAATCGGTCTGAATAAAAATTGGACTTCACGCTGGTTCGATTGGAATAATTATTCCCAAAATTTGGAAGGCGATTTTCTAATTCGTAAATTGATTCTCAAGAAATTAAAAGATAGCAAGATAGAATCAGTGGAAATAGAAAGAGGAGCTCATACCATAAAAATTACTATTCACTGTGCTCGTCCAGGACTTATAATTGGTCGTGGAGGAACCGGCATAGATAGTTTACGAAAAGAAATAGATGCGAATATCAAGAAATCCTATTCTCTTTATGCTCATCGCAATTCTACTGATAAAAAGAATCTTTTGGGTGACATTAAGAAAATGCAATATCCAAAAGTTAATCTCAGCATAGAAGAAGTTCCTCAGGTTGAAACCTGTGCCGCTATTGTTTCTCAAAATATAGCCGAAGAATTGGAAAGAAGAATTCCTTTTAGAAGAGTTATCAAACAAGCTCTTGCTAAAGTAACTCAACACAAAGAAGTTTTGGGGGCCAAGATTACCGTTAGTGGGCGTTTGAATGGAGCCGAGATTGCTCGTGATGAAACCGTTAAAGAAGGACGTCTTCCCTTAAATACTTTAAGAGCCAACATAGATTTCGCTATGGCCCGTGCCCATTGTACCTATGGTACTATAGGGATTAAAGTTTGGATATACAAAGGAGATATTTTTGATAATAAAAAGCAAACAAAAGCTTAATTCTGAATAAAATTTTAGTATGCTTATACCTAAAAAAGTTAAACACAGAAAATGGAATAAAGGACGCTCTCGCGACAGAGTGAAAGATTCTCGCGGAACGAATATTTCCTTTGGTAAATATGCTTTAGTCGCCGCCGAGCCAGCTTGGGTTAAAACTAATCAAATTGAATCAGCCCGTCGATCCATTATCCGATTGCTTTCTAAAACAGGTAAACTTTGGATTAGAGTAGTGACCGATAAGCCTGTTACTAAAAAACCACCCGAAGTTACCCTAGGTATGGGAAAAGGTTCTGTTGAATATTATGTCACTGTGGTTAAACCAGGAAGAATCATTTTTGAATTAGACGGTGTTAGTGAAGTAACTGCCAGAGAAGCCTTTCGTTTGGCCACCAGTAAGTTGCCAATGAAAACAAAAATAATCATTAATAAGTAGCTAGATATTATGGCCAAGAAAGAAGATTTAAATCTTAAAACTATTCCCGAGTTAAAAAATTTACTCGATGAAAAGCGCAAAAAACTGCAAACAAGCCTTTTTGAAAAAAGAATAGGTAAATTAAAGAGTACCGATAGTGTCCGAGTGCAAAGACATGACATTGCTCGTTTTTTGACCATTTTGAATAATAAACTTAACAGTATTCATTAATTTATTTAGTAATTTCATTGTTATTTATGGCTTCACAAGAATTAATTAAACAAAAGAAAGTGGCTTCACTGCGCTCCATTCAGGGCATAGTGATTTCTGATAAAATGCAAAAAACGGTAGTGGTAGAAGTTACTTCACTTAAGAAGCATCCTCTTTACCACAAATATATTAAAACTCACAAACATTTTAAAGCCGATAATCCCAATAATCTTTACAAGACCGGAGACGAAGTCGTTTTGGGAGCTGTCAGTAAACCTATCTCTCATGACAAGCGCTGGTCAGTCATTAAAAAAGTCAATTAGAAAAAATCTATGATTCAACCAAGAACAATGTTAAAAGTTATCGACAACAGTGGGGCTAAAATAGTCCAATGTTTTCACGTTGTCGGTAGCACCGGTATTCGTTATGCCCAAATAGGGGATCTGATTCAGGCCTCTGTTAAAGTAGCCGAACCTCGTCAAGCAGTCAAAAAGAAAGATAAAGTAAGGGCTATTATCGTTAGACAAAGAAAACCCTTTAGAAGAGATGACGGTACCCTTATTTCTTTTGACGAAAATGCAGTCATTCTAGTTAATGATAAGATGGAACCTTTGGGCGGACGTTTATTTGGACCCATCCCCAGAGAATTAAAGGAACGTGGCTATACCAAGGTCGTTGCTTTAGCTAAAGAAATAATCTAACCTTTTGAAAACTCTATCCTATGATTAAAATACGCATAAAAAAAGGAGATAATGTCATTGTTACCAAAGGCAAAGACAAAAAGAAAATTGGTAAAGTAACTAAAGTTATCGCTACTGATAATAAAGTTATAGTAGATGGTTTGAATACCTTTAAGAAACATGAGCGACCAAAAAACCAAGGTGAAAAAGGTCAGATAGTAAATGTTTCTAGGCCTATTAATTTGAGTAATGTTAAAGCCATCTGTCCTTCCTGCAAAAAAGCCACTAGAATTGTTTATAAACTAGAAACCAAAGGAGACAAAGTAATTAAGACAAGAGTTTGTCAGAAATGTGGAGCTAAAATATAGAATTAGAATATAAAATACAAAAATACGTTAGTTTTTTACTATGATTATCCCAGCTGCAGAAAAATATAAAAAGGAAGCTATTCCTTCTTTCAAAAAAGAGTTTGGTTTTAAAAATGACATGGCAGTACCCAAACTCACCAAGATTACAATTAATTGTGGTTTTGGTAAATTGGCCACCTCTAATCCTAATAATGCCAAGAATTTAGAAGAAAGAATAGTGAAAGCTATTACCTTAATTACTGGACAGAAACCGGCGCTTCGTGGAGCTCGTAAATCTATTTCAGGCTTCAAGCTTAGAGAAGGCCAGCCAGTAGCCTATGTGGTAACTCTGCGCGGAAAAAGAATGTATGATTTTTATGATCGCTTAGTCAATATTGCCCTACCTAGATCTCGTGATTTTTGGGGTGTCGATGAAAGAAAATTTGATAATAAAGGAAATTTAAATTTAGGGATCAAAGAACATACTATTTTTCCTGAAACAGCTGAAGATATAAGCGGAGCCCCATTTGGTTTGGAAGTTAATTTAACCATCAGCTCCAAAACCAAAGAGCAGGGAGAACGTTTAATGCAGTTAATGGGTATGCCGCTAGTTACTACTGATGGCAGCAAAAAAAAGAAAAAATAAATTTATAATTAGTACTCTTTCTTAATTATTATATGGCTAAAAAATCAGACATAGCAAAAACTCTTAAAAAACCAAAATTTAGCACTCGCAAAGTGAACCGCTGTTTTCGTTGCGGTCGTAGTCGTGGCTACCTTAATAAATTTGGTTTATGCCGAATTTGCTTTAGAGAAATGGCCCATAAGGGAGAGATTCCTGGTCTTAAAAAAGCTAGTTGGTAAAAAGGAACTGATACAATACAAATTATTTAACTCATATTGGTTTTTATGACAATCACAGATCCCATCAGCGATATGCTCACAAGGCTTCGAAATGCAATCGCCGTCAAACATACAAATACTAAATTGCCTTATTCTAAATTGAAATTGGCTATTTTAGATATTTTATCCAAAGAAGGTATGATTGGCGAAGTGAGCAAAGTTGGTCGAGGTACCACCAAAAGCTTGGAAGTCATTTTAAAATATGAAAATGGCCAACCAGTAATTCACGAGGTTGAGAGAATTTCTAAACCAAGCAACCGGGTGTATCTTAAAGCCACCGACATCTATTCACCTAAAAATCGCTATGGTTTTTATATTATTTCCACTTCTAAGGGATTGATGACCTCTAAAGACGCTCGCAAGAATCATTTAGGTGGAGAAGTCTTATTATCTATCTGGTAATTTATTTATCACTGTCATATGGAAAACAAAGCCAATCAAAAAGAAAATACTCACTTACTTGTCAAATCTAGGGTGGGTAAACAAAATTTAATTATTCCTGCAGGTGTTAAAGTCACCCTGGAGGCTCAATTAGTTAAGATTGAAGGACCTCAGGGACACGGAGAGCTTTTAATCAACGACAATTTTGAAGTGATTTTGAAAGAAAACACTATCAATTTAAAACCAAGACATAATTTAAAAAATTCAGCCGCTCTTTGGGGAACCTTAACCTCTTTACTTAAGAATATGATTATGGGGGTATCAGAAGCCTTTTCCAAAAAACTCAGTGTTGACGGAGTAGGTTATAAAGCGGAAGTACAGGGACAGAAACTCATTTTATCTTTAGGATATTCTCATACTATCGAATTAATATTTCCGGAAACTCTTAAAGTAAGCGTAGAAAAAAATATTATTACTATTGCTGGTTGCAATAAACAAACTGTAGGTGATTTTGCTGCTCTAGTTCATAAACAAAGAAAAGAAGATCCCTACAAGGGAAAAGGAGTCCATTATGTCGGTCGACCCATTAGACGTAAAGCTGGCAAGAAAGTTGCTAGCACCGCCGGTTAAACACCTTTTATTTAAAAGATATGACAAAGAATACAGAAGATAAAAATCGTAAAAAAGCTCGACGTATAGCTCGTGTTCGAGCAAGGATTTCTGGTACTAGTACCAAACCTCGTTTAGCTGTTTTTCGTTCCCATAGAAATATTTATGCTCAATTGATAGACGATGAAGCTAGTAAAACTCTTCTAGCTATCTCTAGTCTTAGTGTTGCCGATAAAAAGAAAAGCAAGAAGGTAGATTTGGCTGGTGTTTTAGGTGAAGAGTTAGCCAAAAAGGCTATTGCCAAAGG
>JBAQYG010000002.1:0-1714 GCA_049299915.1 Minisyncoccia bacterium
CTATTTGGAGGTCTCTTTGCCCTCTACGATCGCAGTCTCCTCTTCCGTGAGCCCGTACAGCCGGGCCCCCGTCGATCAGCTCGTCCGTCAGCCTAGATCCGCTTCCGCAAGGGCGCGAGCTTGCTCATCGACCCCTCGAACTCGGCCCAGGGCGCGGGTTCCCGTCTGGCCGGATCGACTTGCAGCTTCTTGCTGTTCTTCTTTAGCACCGCCATCAGCCCCTCGTAATCGTGCTCGTAGTAGCTCTGCAGCTTTGTCTTGGGAGTGAGGTCCTCCACCTTTGCGCTCAGGTAGCCCTCCAGCCAGCCGATAAAGCCCCGGATCTCCTGTTGCTTTTGCTTGTTCATCTCCAGCATTCTTTCCGCCAGGAAGGCGAGCAGATCGTGCACCACATCCGATTTTTCCTGGATTGCGATGAAATTGCCTGCCTCGTCCTTGGGCAGGCAGGCGTCCACCTGGGTCAGGATCTCCGTGAATTTGCCCTCGGCGTAGAGCTGCTCTAGCTCCGCTCTCAGACGGGCGCGTTCGGGCGCGGGGGTGGTGAAAGAGATGCTGACAGATGATTTTAATCTTTGTCTTTTCTTGAAACAGAAATTACAAACAGGGCAATAGCAATAAAAAATAATATTATAGCTAGGATGAAATTTGGCGCGCTTATTAGGTAATCTTCTCTTACAATGTTCGTCCCTAATACATTTTTTAAATATATTAAGATATAAACCAAAAATAACCCGGCTGAACCCAATGAAATAGATGAATTTATTATTACTTTCACTAACAATTTTTTACTATATTTTTCAATTAATTCATTTACAATCTCATCTGCGTCGCTCTTCACTGTTCCATTCGCGATTAAAATAGAAATAAATTGATTAATCTCTTCTGTGGATGGCTCCTTATCATTCAGCTTCTTATAGCTCTGCTCGTACTCACTGACTTTAGCATCTTGAATGCCCTTGACGATATAAGGCCTGATCTCTTGAATTAAGTCTTTGAAATTCTTTTCCATTTTATAGCAGACCAATCTTCTGTTTCTCTTCGTTCGTCAGACCTTTTAATGCACCTATTGCCTTCGCTTTTATCCTTTGTTCCAAGAAATCGATAAGTTCCTTTTTATCGATCTCTTTGGTGCTTTTTTTATTGTACTCTTTTAAATATTCTTCAACTTCCACGTCCATGTATAATTTAGATAAACCGACGTCGCTTTCTCCCAGATATTTGGCGCCTTTTCTTTGGCTGTAATCCCTTTCGGGATCTGGTTCGACATCAAATATGACTAACTGACATATCCTCATCCCTGGAGTCAGATCCACTGAGAAGCTTCCCAAATTGTGGATGACTATGGGCAATTGACCAAAATAGCCAGGATTTATGTACGATGATAGGCCCACGTTTATTCCCAGACGAATCAGGCTGTTTCTATTTTGAATTAGGCCGGTCATCCTTTTGGAAAGGCCGATGTTCTCCTTAACCTGGCCGATGATGAAATCTCCAGGTTTGAGGGTGTACTCATCAAGAATCCTCTCTTCAAAGCACTCCTTGATATCGGCATCAAATGCATTTAACTTAATGCCGCTCTTGGGAGTTCGTATTCGATTATCCAGGGTTAAATCGATGGAAGAGGGCTGGATATTGTCAAAGACGAAGGGCTCTATTTTGAGTTCTTTATCGTATATCTTTTCTAATAGCCTGACATCAGACAGCACACTCATGC
>JBAQYG010000003.1:0-2830 GCA_049299915.1 Minisyncoccia bacterium
ATATGAAAGTTTTAATATTTTATAACAATTACATTATAGCATAAGGAATAAATAGTGAGGTAACAAAAAATCCGATCTGTTAAGATCGGATTTTGATTGTTTTCTTATAGTTCCTAGTTATTCACGAGGAGCTCTGGGTTCTAAGGGTCTGGCTTCACTAACAGTTAAAACTCTACCACCGAATTCCTTACCATTGAACATGGTAACGGCTTTTTGAGCCTCTTCTTCGGTAGACATTTCAACGAAACCGAAACCTTTAGAGCGATGGGAAAACTTATCGGTAATGATGGTCGCCATTTCTACAGAACCAGCGGCGGAAAAGTATTCAGTTAACTCTTCTTGTCTGGTATTGTAGGGCAATCCTCCTACATATAATCTTTTAGCCATTCTTCTAAAGTAAATATTATTTTATAACTCATGTAGAAAGACCCGTTCGCACCAAACATGGTTTGAACCCCTACACTTTAAACCGTGCTACTATAGCTCAGGAAAAAATAATTGTAAAGGGTAATTAATTACAACTACCCGAAGCGGCAGCAGCAGTGCTAGATAGAACCTGAGAACAAGCGGCTGGTTTACTGGCATCTTTAAAGGCAGAACAAATGGTGTTTTTATATTCTTCAGGAGTTCTTCCGCTATTAACTATCAATCCATTAATTACTAATGTTGGTGATCCAGTAACCTGATAAGCAGCAGAAGATGCATATTCAGTTGCTAAAAGAGCACTCCCTTCATCTTTCTGACAGGTTTTTATCTGATTGGTATCTAAACCAATTTTATTAGCTTCAGCTGTCCAGCAAGTATCAGCATTCTCAGAAGTGCAAGCCTTATTAATAGCAGCTACAAAAGTCCAAAGTTTATCTGGATTGTATTTGGCCACACACAATTCCCTGATATCCTGATTTAATTCCTGAGTACCATGGAGAGAAGCGTATTCATCTTTATTGGCTCCGCTTTGATCAACGATATATCGTAATTTAATATCAGCGTAATCTTTTAAAACATTGTAAGCCGGTCCCATACCATCTTCGGCTTGATTGCCATAAGGACAGAAAGACATAACAAATAATTCTACGATAGGCTTATCGGATTTAGTTAGTGGTTTAGTAGTAGTGGTTGTAGTAACAAGTGGAAGACTATAAGGGAAAAGCATAGTACCCTTTAAATTGGTGTAGCTAATAGATTCCTGAGTACCTACCTTCCAAGTGATTGCATAGAGCCCATCTTTGAGTTCATATTTTACGAATTCTGCAGTTTGGCCCTGATTACCAATTTCTTTAATAATCAGATTCATGGCAGATTCAACAGCGGCTGGCTTATTGGCTGTACCAAGCTTTCCTTTTAGTAATCCAAACCCTTGGGTCAAAGCGAAAGCTACAAGGATAACGGCAAGAGCACTGTAGAGAATGAATTTTTTATTCGACATAATTCTTTTTATTAAAAATTATTAATTAAACTGTTAAATTTTATCACGAAGATTTTTCTAACGCAAACCCATTATTTATTTTATTGTTTTTGATTTTAAAGATTCAACCTCTTTCTCTTCTAAGTAACGCCATTTACCACTTTTTAATCCTCCTAATTTTATTTCTCCTATACGAATTCGTTCTAATTTAACAACATTAAAACCAAAATGTTCGCACATTCTTCTAATTTGTCTATTTTTACCTTCTAAAATAATTAAACTGAAACTTTTGGAACCAATTTGAGAAGCTTTGGCAGGCAAAGTTCTATAGCCATCTAAAATTACTCCAGCACTTAATTTTTTAAGAAGTAAACCGTTAACAGTCTTATCGACGGTTACTACATATTCTTTTTCACACTCTCCCCTGCCCTTCGATAAAGAATTACTTAATTCTCCATCATTAGTTAAAAGCATAAGTCCGGAAGATTCTACATCTAAACGTCCTACAGGGAAGACTCTTTCTTCTGTATGAACATATTCCATTACATTATTAGAATACTCTTGATTAGTCGTAGTAATGACTCCAATAGGTTTATTAAAGATTATATAAACCTTGTTTTCACTTGGCTTAATAATTTGACCATTAATTTTTACAATATCACCAGTTTTTACTTTGGCACCCAATGGAGCTACTTTACCATTGATAGTCACTATTCCCTTAGTGATATAAGTTTCGGCTGCCCGTCTTGAACAGAGTCCACTATCAGCTATATATTTGTTTATTCTCGTTTCCATCTTAAATAGATAATTCTTTAATAAAGCCATTAATTAATTGCGAATTCGGAGAAGTAACTTGCCCTAAAAGAGTTTTGTTACTCAAATGATTAAAGTGAGAATCGTAGATAGGGCGATTTACTTCATAAAGAACACCGGTATTAATATTCTTTTTGTCTCTAGCGTATTTTAAGGCCAATTCAATATTGGTATTTACTTTAATCAAGGGTTTCACTTTTTCTGCATAATACGAAGCATTCTCAGTGTGATTAAAAGTAATACACACTTGTTGAATATCTATTAAAGAGAATCCTTTGTGATTTAAGGCTTCCTTAAATATTTGAATTAGCTCCTTAAGATTACCTGTATATCCCTGAGCTACTAAAGTGGCTCCTGATTCTAAAGATAGGGCCAAAGGATTTAAAGGTTCTTTAACTTCCCCCAAAGGAGTAGTCCTACTTTTATATCCTAACGAAGAAGTGGGTGAGGCTTGGCCAGTTGTTAAGGAGTAAGAATGATTATTGGCTACAATTTGGATAATATCTATGTTGGCCCTACTGGAATTAATTAAATGATTCAAGCCTTCACCATAAACATCTCCATCTCCGGCAATTGCAATAACTTTCAATTTAGAGTTGGCCAGTTTTATGC
>JBAQYG010000004.1:0-2457 GCA_049299915.1 Minisyncoccia bacterium
CTGCGGCCAGGGCAAACTCTTTTGGATTTTGGGGTGTTAGGTCTTCCTTGAAGCCTATGATCCGTCCGTAGTTGGTCAGATCTATATAGAGTGTGACCGTGTCTCCTCGTTCGAATTCATCCGTCCCGGAAACACTGGCCGAGATATCTGGGCTACCATACATAGTGTAATAATTGTCTCCACCCAACTCATAGGGTATGTAGGTGTTCTGGGCTTGACCCGTAGCCAGGAGTGTCAACATGCAAGCCAAAGCTATGGCAAACTTAATTTCCATTGATTCATCTCCGTGATTGATTATTGATTAGTGCAATTGCTTTCGCAATTTCTCGTTTGGCATTATTCAGCACCTCACGCCGAATTTCCATGCGAATCATCAGAACCACAAATACGGTAAATGTGGTGATGAGAGCAAATAGGACTGACATCACCGTCACCAGACCGAAGTTGCTGATGATGTTGAAGGGCGATGCGATAAGAGCGGCAAAACCAAATACCGTGGTCAGGCCAGAAGCTATAAGGGCCGAACCAATGTTATAGGAAGCGATACTCAAGGCTTCTATTGGATCTCCTATCCGGTCCAGCTCCTCGTAGAAGCGTTCCATCATCATTATGGCGTATTCTGAGCCAACTCCCAGGATGAGAGCTCCCAAAGTAGCCGTAAGAGGGGTGTACTTTAGTCCACCATAGTACATAACCAAGCCCATCCATCCAATTACCACGAGCATAGGCAAGACAGGCAACAGAGCTTTAATGAGGTCTCTGTATATCACCAGGAGCAAGATGAAGATCAAGACCAATCCCAGCAGCGACATCTGCACTCTGCCTGAGGTCAGGGCATCCATAACCGTGGTCATAAGCAAAGTCTCACCAGTTATTCTAACTGAGACTCCTGGTGGGGGGGTCATCCAGGCCAGATCTTCTTCGTAAGAATCGATTAACCGATCAATGCCTTCCGTTCCCAGATTGGTCTTGGCATCGCCGATATTTACATCGATCAAGGCCAGATTGTGGCCGTCCAGGTATGCATCCTTTATGGACGTGGGCAGAGTGGCAATAATCTCCCGTATTCTGGTTTGGTCATCGGGTATCTCACCATCATTGGCCGCTTTAACATATGTTGCTATGCTGGTGGCGCTCTCTGTTCTATCCTCTCTGGATACCAGCAGGTAGTTGCTGAAATCATCGATCCACATGAGGTTTTCCGGTTCCGTAACGTCGTCGGCCTGAACCAGGAACTGAATTGAGTCTGTCCCTCCATAGATTGCTTTCATATGTCTTAATTCGATCAGAGGACCCAGGTCCTGGGGGATGTAGTTCTTCACATCCGTTTCTATGGGGACCCGCGTGTCGGCATAGTTCCCTGCAAGGGCCAGGAGCAAAGCTACGACCAGCACTGCTTTACCTCTTTCGATACAGAAATCTGTAATCTTCGTGATGAAAACGCCAATTACCGAGCCTTCCTCAGAATGGCCTTCAGCCTTCTTTTTTCTGGGGGATTTTCTTTCAGACATATACAGGACCGTTAAGTTCACGAAGAGAGAGGATAGGTAGCACATGACCAGCCCGATGATGCAGACCTTTCCAAAATCATTGATTGAGGGAACAGAGGAGCTCAGAAGTGAGATAAAGCCTGCTGCCGTTATAATCATGGCAATGAGCACAGGAAGGGCCACATGATGGACCGTGGCGACAGTAGCTTCCATAAGAGGCTTGCCCTTGTTCAATTCTTCATCCATCCGATTGTGGAACTGGATGGCATAGTCTATGCCGACTCCTATCAGGAGAGGGAAAGCGGCAAAGGTGATCATGCCCATGGGCAGATGGAAAAAACCCATGGCCCCAAAGGTCCAGAATACGCCCAGAAGGACAACGAATAAGGGAAGCAGTGGCCATCTGACGTGTCTGAAGACCAAAAGCAGGGCCACAATCATCAGTACCCCGCACAGAGCAAGGAGAGAGCCATTGCTGTTGTTCATCATCACTATAATCGAGGCTTGAAAAGAAGGATCCCCTGTGACGATTGTGCCATAGCCAGCAGGAAATTCAGCAAAATCAACTGCACTATTTATTTCTACAAGAAGCTCGCTGCGTTGTGCCTCTGTCAGGGTAGCGGTGGTAGGCATCCCCACGGTCATCCTGGTATGCCTGCGATCAGGCATGAGCCCCTGAACTGAGGAGCCAGCGCCAGCCAGGATCTCGTCTATCCTCTCCTGAGAGGGAATACGACGGATGCCACTGCTTTGATATTCCGCATCGGCCACGATGTCGGCTATGCTCTGGACACTAATCACATTAGGAACCTGCTTCATGTGATCGGATAAGCGCAAGCTGGCCGACAGGGCATCTGCTTTTGCCACGTCATCGCCTTCTATCAGAATCACATTGGCATCTGCGCCAAAGTTTTCCTGGTATAAATAGTCATATAATTGATAGAGGGCCGAATCTTTTGACACAAAG
>JBAQYG010000005.1:0-34622 GCA_049299915.1 Minisyncoccia bacterium
CTATTAGTCATATTACCAAAACAGCCAATGCCATAAACTAGAGCCAAATCCTTTGTTTGGATCCCCTGTTCGGCCAAAGCTTGCTTCAAAGCGCTCCAAATAGTCCATCCTCCACATCCAGGGCAGAGAGTGGGCGGTACTGAAGTGTTGAAATTATCCGGTTTATAATTCATAGGAAGAATTAGGTTTTAATTTGTTTTGAGTAAGAAAATCTATAATTTCTTCTCTATAGAAAGGACGACCGTCATATTTTAGGAGTTTATTTTCTATTTGAATGCCAGTTTCTTCGGCTATTAATTTGCCAAATTGTCCAGAATAATTTTGTTCTACTAAAATTAAATAATTATATCCCTTTAAGATTTCCCTTATTTTTTCTACTGGTAAGGGGTAAAGATAATTAAAATGAATATAATTAAGATTAATATTCTTCAGGTATTTATTTGTAATAGAAAAACGAGTTGTTTTTAAAACATCTAAAATACTTCCCCAATTAGATCCCCAGCTTATAATTCCAATATTAGCTTTAGAAGGTCCATAAATTTTTGGTAAAGAAATATTTTTTCTCAGGGTTTCCTCTTTAAGCATTCTTTTTCTCATCTGCTTATTGCGATCTTCGGTATAGCCTTCTACTGAATAACCAAATTCATTGTGTTCGTCGCTATTAGCAATAAATTCTCCCTTTAAAATACCAGGAATAGTTCTAGGTGAAATGCCATCTTTAGTGATTGCATACCGTTTGTAGTTTAAGGGCGCTTTCTGTAAAAGTAATTTACCCCTATTTATTTTAATAGTATTGGTAAATTCTGAGCTGTCTGTACTGGTTTGGCTCTCACTAAAATATTTATCTCCCAAACAAAAAGTTGGACATTGATAATTATCGGCAAGATTAAAAGCTTCCTGGATTAAACGAAAAGCTTCCGTGGGATTTCCTGGAGCTAAAACTACTCTGGGAAAATCTCCGTGGCCACTATGAAGAACAAATTGAAGATCATCTTGACCAGTCCAAGTTGGTAGTCCAGTGGCCGGTGAAGAGCGCATGGCCTCAACTATTACTACAGGAGTTTCAGTCATTCCTGAGAGAGAGACAGCTTCATTCATAAGGGCAAAACCGCCTCCAGAAGTTCCTGTCATAGCTCTTACCCCAGCTGCATTAGCTCCTATGGCATTATGAATAGCAGCTATTTCATCTTCAGCCTGATGAACAATTATTTTAGCGTCTCTCTCTTTCGATTCTAAATATTCCAATATGGAAGTAGCGGGAGTCATTGGATAGGCGGCATAAAACTTACAACCTGCTTTAATGGCTCCTATAGCAATGGCTTCATTACCACTAATTAGAGATTTTTTCGTTTTAGTTATATTCTGAGCTCTTAGAAAAACGCCGTATTTTTCTGTTACATATTTATAGCCCTCTTCTATCGCTTTTAAATTATTATTCAAAATAATTTCAGTATCCTTTTTACTATCCCCTCCTAATTTTTTAGCTAAAATTGTTAAGAGTTCTTTGTCATTAAACTTTAAACCCAAAACAGCTAAACTAGCGCCAATAGCTACACTATTTTTTAACAAAAATTCAAGATTAACTTTAGTAAGAATTTCTTTAAAAGGCAGTGTGATTACTTTTATACCAGAAACTTTCGGTAAAGAACAGGAACTATCGTAAAGTAAAATCCCCCCTTTCTTAAGAGAGGGTAAATCCATGTCGATAGTTAATTGGTCAAAGGCTACTAATAAATCTATTTGCTTGCCAATAGAATTAATGGATTCTGTACTAAATTCTACTTGATAGGTATTATGTCCTCCACGAATAAGAGATGGGTATTCTGGATAGAGAAAAACATAATAACCTTTTGACATTAAAGCATAGGCAAAAATTTGACCCACGGTTTTTATGCCATATCCAGCCGGTCCGCCTACCTTCCAACTTTTTATCATAGGTTATTTGGATAATAATTTTTTAATTTGTCTGGCCATACCCAATTCTTCATTAGTAGGAATAACTAGAATTTTCATATCTTTAGGAAGAACTAAATTATTCAAAACCTTTTCTCTAGTAATGGGCTTACCGCTGCCGACTGTACCACTGAAAACAATGGCATCGACATGTCCTAAAAGGGCCATATAGGCACCAATTTGTTTCTTGAGAGAGCGGGTAAAAATATTAAAGGCTAAAACTGATTGAGGATCATTTTGTTCAACACCTTCCAAGAGTTGAAGAAAACCATTTTTGTTACTTATTCCTTTTAAACCAGAATGATTATTTAAAACTGTTTTTAATTCCTTAAGATTAAGATGGTAGTTCTCGCTAAGATAAAGCAAAACTCCTGGATCTATATCCCCTGACCTTGTAAACATGGGTACACCACCTAAAGGGGTAAAGCCGAGGGTTGTATCTATTGGCCGTCCGTTAGAAATGGCAGAAACAGAAGCCCCTCCGCCTAAATGCAGGGTAATTAAATTACATTGATTAATGGGCTTTTTAAGCAAGTGGGCCGCTTCTTCGCTAATATATTGATGAGATAAACCATGAAAACCAAAGCGTCTAATCCCCTTTTGAAAATATTTATAAGGAAGAGGAAATACTTGGGCTTC
Source organism: Minisyncoccia bacterium (assembly GCA_049299915.1). Classification (GTDB taxonomy): domain Bacteria; phylum Patescibacteriota; class Minisyncoccia; order UBA6257; family JAVHQB01; genus JAVHQB01. The sequence goes on from JBAQYG010000005.1 coordinate 2,593, forward strand.
TAAGGGTAGGTCATGAAAAAAAGCAGTATCAAAAATGGCAATGTTTTTAGAACTAGGGAAATATTTTAGAGCCAACTTAATATAACCCAAATTGTAAGGATTATGTAAAGGAGCTAATTTATTGTATTTGGTTAATTTTTTTACAACTAATGGAGTAACGATTGTTGGTTTGTAAAACTCATTACCACCATGAACTACTCTGTGCCCTACTGCTTTTACCTTCCCTAAGCTTTTAGCAATTTGTTGTAGATCTTGGAAAATCTTTTTTTCTTCTTTTAAACGTTCTTTGCCAGTAGATTCTATAGAAAAACCACCTTCTTTAAGAAGATTAAGATTACTACCATTGAAAATTTTATATTTTAAAGAGGCGGATCCAGCGTTTATAATCAGAAAGATATACATAATAGTTTATTGTTTTAGAATTTCTCCTTTACCAATCTTTTGAATTCCACAGGCATTGCCTTCATCTGTATCTAAATGAAGTGCCAGTGTGGCCATTTCATCTACTCTTACTACTATTTTTTCCAAAACTGCTTGTCTATCACCATTGATTTTACAGAGGACTTTTTCCCCATTTGTTAGTTGGTACTTTTGAGAAATATCCTTAGGTACATGCAAATGTCTTAATGGTACGATAGCCGGAACTAAGATATTATTCAAGTTGCTTTTTACCTTAAGTTTTGGGGTCTGTTTAAGATCACCAGAAATTCTTATGGGAACTGTATAGCCTAAATTATAAGCATCACTTAATGATAATTCTATCTGAGATACTTTCCTAAATGGTCCGAGAACCCTGAGAACAATATTTTTTGTTCCATCTTTAGAAAAAACTTTGACATAAGAAGTAGAAGCAAATTGACCTTTCTGAGAAAGGGAAAAAGCTGCTTTCAAGCTTTTGTTCTTACCAAACAATTTAATAAAATCACCCTCACTTAAATGAATGTGTCGAGCGCTTACTTCTATAGGCACTTGAAATTTAATGATATTTTTCATTAGAAATAGATTACATAGCTACCCAACCACCATCTCCTAAGTAAGTTGCACCAGTAATATAGCTAGCTTCATCACTAGCTAGAAAACAAAATATGTTAGCCATTTCTTCTGGCTCACCAAATCTACCTATAGGAGTTTGAGCTAAAAGTATTGGAGCTACTTGAGGATTATTTAAGATATCATTAGTCATGCCTGTTTTAATAAAGGCAGGGGCAATGGCATTCACTCTGATATGGTAGGGAGCCAAATCTAGGGCAGCCGCTTTAGTCATTTGGACGATAGCTCCTTTAGAAGCGCAATAGGCAAAAGCACCTTTAAAACCTACATTTCCTAAGATAGATGAAGTACTCAGAATTACTCCACCCTTTTCTTTCATAGCTAAGCCTGCATATTTAGTACCCAAAAAGACACTTCTCAAATTTACAGCAATTACTTTATCAAAGCTTTCTTCGCTAGTTTCTAAAACCGCAGAGGCTTCACCAATGCCTGCATTATTAACCATTATATCTAGACCACCGAATTTTTGAACAGTTGTGTTTATTAGATTTTGGATATCTTCAGTTTTACTGACATCTGTTTTAACAAAATCTAAGCCTAATTCTTGGGCTATTTTAAGACCAGTCTCTTCATTTATATCAGCCATGACAACTTTGGCACCTTCAGTGACAAATTTTTTAACTGTAGCCAAACCAATACCACTACTAGCACCAGTTATAATAGCAATTTTATTTTCTAACCTCATAATAAATTTAATAAATTGATAATTTATGTGTTTATTATAGCACATCCAAAAGTCTAAAGTTCAAAGACTAAAATTAGATCTAACTCCTCCACCCTTTTTCAATTTCCCTGAGAAACGTTCTACCATCACTTTGTTTGAATGGGCTCACCATGGCTAAATTTAGCTGATCTAATTTGAAAATTTCTGTAGCCAAATGAGAAACATCTTTTATAGTTATTTTATCTATTTTTTTCAAATATTCTTCAGGTACTTCATATGGTCGGTTACGTAGAACATCTCGGGTTATGCGATCGGCATGATTATAAACACTGTCCAAACGTAGAGCTAATTTCCCGTTGATATTAGTTTTGGCATTTTTGAATTCTTCTTCACTTATTTTACCCTCCATCATTTCTTTTAATTGAGAAACGATGCCCTTTAGACCCATGTTCACCTTATTTACGTTTAAACCTGTATCGATGCAGAAAAAACCGTAATCTAAATAAGCAGCATTGCTAGCATGGATATAATAAGCTGCACCAAGTTTGTCCCTCACAATATTAAATAAACGAGCAGACATTCCACCGTCTAATATTGTAAGCAATACTTTAAGAGCATATTTTTTAGAACTGAAGCAATTAAACGAAGGAAAACCTAGAATAAGATGACATTGGCTAATATCTCGATATTCCAGTTTGGCAAGAGCAACCTTTTGAGAAAGTTTCTTAACTTTATTTTTCTGTTTAGCGGCTTTAATAGAAACTGTTCCTAAATAATTATTTAAATGAGCCAAGGTTTTCTTTTCGTCAAAATTACCACTAATTACAAGCAAAGAATTGGGACCAGTATATTGCTTAGTAGCATAATCTACTAAATCTTTTCTATTTATAGAATTTACCGATTCTATTGTACCGGCTACCGACCAACCACCTGGATTATTCTTGCCATACATTAAATCGGCAAAAACATCTTCTACGTGATCCTTAGGATTGTCTTTATACATCCTGATTTCTTCAATAATAACTCCTTTTTCCTTGATTAATTCCTTTTCTGGAAAAAGAGGATGCAAGTACATGTCGGAAATAATATCCAAAGATTTATCTAAGTATCTTTTATCTACCTTAGTCCAATAACCAGTGACTTCATTTCCAGTATAGGCATTATAAATACCTCCGATGGTATCTATTTCTCTACTGATATCTTTGACTTCTGGATATTTCTCGGTACCCTTAAAACTCATATGTTCCAATACGTGAGAAATGCCTTGCTTCTTAAAAATTTCGTGTTCAGCACCCGTCTTAATAATCATTTCTGTTTTAACGGACATAACCTCCTTGGAAGGTACGGTTAAAACTTTTAAACCACTTTTTAGAGTAGAAACTTTATAATTTTGCATAAGTCAAAAAGGAATTGGCTTTGAGTTCCAATTCCTTCTAAATATTAATAATTTAAACTAACGGCAACCAGTGAATGTATATATTCTAAAAATATAGATGGCTAAAATCCATACACTACTGGCAAAAATAGTTCCCACGATAAAGCCTGATAAAGAAGAGGCCATCGTTCGTCCCAATCTAAATCTAAAATCGCGATTTTCTTGGGAAATGAAATCCCTAGTTAATTGAATCATAAGTTGATTATAGTTTTAAATTTAATGACTTTAAGTATGTAGACTTTTGTAACTATCTTTTTTAAAATTGGGTACAGCTTTGAGCAATAACGGCTGCTTGTCCTTCATCATTACCAAACATTTCATTTAAAACCTTGTCACTTAAATCAGAAACTGGAAACTGACAACGAATACCTTGTCCGCCAATACTCATTTCATATAGACACTTAGAATCTTTCAATCCTCCTACAGTTAAAGTTACAGAAACGGGGGTACCATTATCAGCTCCTTCTATAGTATAAGTAGCGGGAGTACAACTTTTAAAATTATTACCAAGACAGACGTTATCTTTACAGATTATTTGTCCAGATGAATTTTTACCATTAGTAAGTGTATCTGCATTGTTAGTTATATTCTTGGGACGTCTAAGCATTAAAACACCCAAAACAATTACTGCAACACCCACGGTAATGATAGGAATAATTAATTTTTTATTCATAATTAATTGTAATTAATAACAGGTTTAATTATATCACAAAAACAAAGGATCAAATTAAAGAACGGGGCAATGGCCCCGTCCTTTTAAATGACGTTATTTACTAATAAAGTTTTTAAGATACCATCTTGAATAAGGAAATTCTTTAGATTTTCAAAGGTGAAGTAAACTTTTTGCATTCCAGCGGCTCCAGGGGCAACCGTGTAATAGTCAAAAACAAAAGCTATTGCCTGGTCAGTAATGTAAAAGTTGGAATAATTCTTAATGTCAGCTCCAGCACCTTGTTGAATCATTTCTGAATTAGAAATATTTAAATTAGTGAGATATTTAATGGTATTAGTGGATAGAAACGTCAGATAACCACTGCCTTCTGCGAATAAATCTGTTAGAGCGATTGCTCTATTGGATTCTAGATTATAGTTAAAAGTGCTTGTTTCATGACCTGGGTGAGCATCACCAGCCAACATAGACTCTTCATTAAAGAGAATACTGACTAATTTATCAGATAAATATTCTACTTGGTAATTAATAATTAAACTGCTTTTAAGATTTTGAGGAATGGATGTATTGGTTTTTCTTTCAGCTACTCCAGTTTTAAAGGCGGCTGTTTTACCATTCACATTATCGGCCAATAACTGATTTACTTTTGTTTCGGCTTCGGTATTAGCAATACCCTTAAATACTGGGTAGGTAGCCTCTATTGTATATGACACAGTTGTATCGTTTTCAGAAACATTTTTAGGGTTAAAGCGTGGTCCATTTTGCGATAGGGTGGTAGTAGGAACAGTTTCTTCATTAGAAGCGTTTTTCTTTCCGCCTAAAGCCATTACTAGGATTACAATAACGATTGCACCCACTAAGACCATAAGAACGGTCTTCCAATTCTTTTTAAAGAATTTAAGTATTTTTTTGATCATAACCAAATATATAAATTATTTTAGATTTTCGTTAATATAGCATGAATATTCAAATACTTCTAATCGCTACTAGGGTTTAAAATAAAGGACTCTAAATTATCATTTTCTATAATTCCTACTGCATTAACCCTGTCCCCTACCCTGAAAGTATAATTTCCACAATTAATCTCTGTATTAGTCATAATACACTCTTGGCTCATAAGAAGTTTAACTCTTAAAGCCGGGGCACCTGGCTCTTCATAAACAAAAGTCCATGCTTGAGATACTGTATCTTGAGTTAAATTACCAATTTTATCAAAAGAAATAACTTGATTGGGTTTTGTAGTGCAAGCTATCCAGGGTTTAGGCCCCTTAGGATTACCGTGTTTGATCCATCCCCCTTTATCACAAATCCATGAATCTTCCGGACCACTTAAAAATCTAATAAGCAGAAGTCCTATAATGGCTGCGCCTATAAACATCGCTATCATGATTAAATAAACTAAAGATTTTTTCATAATATTAAGTCTTTTTTCTTCTGTATTATATCTTTTATTATAACTCAACTATTATTAAATAAAAAATGGCTTGAAAAAAAAGAACTAATGTACTATTATAGACGAGTATTCCTTTTGGCCTAAGCCTTAAGGGGTACATATTCCGCGGTAGCTCAGTGGTAGAGCGGCTGCCTGTTAAGCAGTTGGTCGTAGGTTCGAATCCTACCCGCGGAGCCATTAAAAAACACTAGCAGAGATGCTGGTGTTTTTGTGTTTAGGTTATGTTACAATAAAAGTATTGTTAAAACACAAATATGGAATTACAAAATCAAACAATAGAAGAAACTACTCAATCCCCTACTAATACTTCTGGGCAAGGAAGAAATGCCGTGGTGCCAAAAGAAATAAAAGGTTGGAACTGGGGAGCCTTTCTTTTAAGTTGGATTTGGGGATTATCTCATCGTGTTTGGGTTACCATAATATTAATATTGATTTTTAGTATTCCTGTATTCATGGGTTACATGTGTTTAGATATTACAACAGGATTTTCGTCACGTTTATTTATATCATTAATAAGATTGTTGGTCCTTTCTCCTATTATGAATTTTATAATAGGAATTATTTTGGGAATAAAGGGCAATGAATGGGCATGGCGTTCACGGCGTTACGATTCTACTGATAAATTCAAAATTAAAGAAAAGAAATGGATTGTATCCGGTATAATTGGCATAATTCTTGAACTCTTATCATTTATAATAATATTTAATATTGGTTCAGTAATACTGGGTTATAATATAAATTCTAAACAAGGCAGAAGTCAATACTTACAATTCTTTACAGGAATTATAAGAGCGGCAATTATACCCAATAAACAAACAAATAGTGTGGTCAATAAAACTACAGTTACTACTTATACTGCGATTACCAACACTCTTTTATGCTCTGACACAGATGGGGGTAAGAATTATTTAGTCACAGGAGAAGTAACATCTAATGGCGTGACAAAAAAGGATGTTTGCATGGGCACAATATGCTATGCGCAACATCCTGTTACTGGCCAAGGGGGTTGTTTCCCAGCACTTATGGAATATTACTGCGAAAATAACATAACGAAAAGTGCAAATCATAACTGCGAAATTAATGAAGACTGTGAATTTGGAGCATGTATTCCAAAATCATCTGAAACTCCCCATACCCTTGATTTAAAAATAAATGGTTCTGATGGTCCAATAACGGTACCATATGGTTCTATTATTACTGCTACATGGAATTCCACGGGAGACGCGTACTGCAGACCCAGTGGATCTGCCGCAATCTTACTTAGAGGGGGGGCATGGAATAACGTCACAAACTTTAAGCCATCGTTTCCGTTATCTGGAACAGAAAAAATATATGCTCGCACTGACGACCCTAACCAAAAAGTCTTAGATATATATATTGAATTTGGAGGTGTTTTAGAAGGTGGACCACGCATTGTTGACCATGTTATTGTTAATTTAACTACGAAACCTTAATGTTCTTTCGTCTAAAACCAGGTTCTAACGTCGTCCAGTCCGCGGAGCAAACTAAAAAACACTAGCAGAGATGCTGGTGTTTTTGGTTTAGGCCATGATACAATAAAGGTATATTATTAATTTCAAATATGGAAATACAAAATAAGTGGAATAATTTTGTAAATAATTTATCGAAGCCAACCTTTAAAATTAATTTGATTATATTTGCAATCTTATGGATGGTAGGCAATTTTATTGGTTTTTATCTTTCTATACTTGTAATACTCCTTTGGGTTGGAGACCAGTCTGGACCATTCCTTGTTTTACCTTGTTTATTTTATTTAATTATTTGCATGTATGGATTAATCCATGTTGGCAGATATTTTTTTAAAACAAAAAGGAGATGGGTACAGTTTCCTTCTAATATGTTTATAGTTTGTATTTTATGGCCACAAAGTTTATTTGGTTTTTATTGTTTAACAAGATTGTTATTGTCAGAAAATCGTTCTAGCTTATGGCTACGTTTAATTGTTACCGGAGCATCAATAATATTGCCTTTAATATGTTTATTTAGCTATATATTTTATATCAATGGCGTCAGAATGTTTTTTAGGAAAGTATTTAATATTAATACTAATGCTATAGAAATTGAATCTTCGGTTCAAGATTGGCAATCTTTTCTTTATTTTCTTTTGCCAGTTATTCCAATTATTCTTGTTATGGGAAGTGCTATATTTCCCCTTGCTCAGGGGTATAACAATGCCGTTCTAGATGTAATTCATTATACAATAGACCGTTGTCGTCAATTCATTATTCATCCACAGAGGTATTATTAAAATACAAATATGGAATTACAAAATCAAACAATAGAAAATTCTTATCAATCCCCTGCTAATACCTCTGGACAAGGAAAGAATTCCGTTGTACCCGACGAAATACAAGACTTGAATTGGGGCGCCTTCTTTCTAAATGTAATATGGGGATTATTTCATCATGTCTGGTGGTCATTATTGGTTTTGGTTCCCTACTTAGGCATTATAATGATTATTCTTTTAGGAATAAAAGGAAATGAATGGGCTTGGCGAGCACAACATTATGATTCTATTAAATCATTTAAAAGAATAGAAGAAAGATGGGCTATTGGTGGGATAATTTTAGCATCAATTCTTGTCCTTACTTGGATTTGGATATTTTGGATAGTGATGCATATACAAGCGTAAGGTAATTAATAACTTTTTGTTATCTGGAAACAGGTTCTAACATCGTCCAATCCGCGGAGCCATTAAAAAACACCAACAGAGATGCTGGTGTTTTCTTTTTAAGAATGTTAGAGTTTTAAAGTAATATTAATGCTTTAAAAAGTATATGAAAAACAATTTGGTTTTGAAAGTTGTTATTGGTGCCTTGATAGTTGCAGTGGCTGGTTTGGCCGTTAAATTAGCGATGATAAAGCCCACTGTGCAAACAAATGTAGCGGAGACAACAACCATACCTCCTACAACTGTTACTTTGGCACAGACAACTACTTCAACCACAAAGCTTTCTGATTCAACCTGCTTAGATATAAATAAGTATGCAATTCCTAAACAAGCCGATACTGCAGATATAAAAATAATTCAAAAGGCTTTAGGAGTAACTCCTATAGGTGGTAATTGTGGGCCAAAGACACAATCGGCCTTAGGAGATTTTATAAATAATTATGGTTATAATTACGGAAATTACGGAATAGGAAGCACTGTTTGTTTATTATCACAAGAAGTAGTAATAGCTTTTAATGAAAAATACTGCGGCCAAGTAACGAACAAATCTACGTGGGTTAACGAGATCGTTATGGCAGAACAATCCCTTAGAAATTTTTTTGATTTAGCTGCTGCTAAAAATTATACCGAAGCACAAAAATATTTTTGGACTAGTAGCTCTAACGCTACTTGGTTAAGATGGAAATCTACAGCTATTAATAATGGCTATAAAGGACTATTAGACCCAGATTTATTGAAATATATGTATGAGGTTTACATTGGGACACCCCCTTGTCAAACCGATAGATGCTGGCCCAATACTAATGCTTATAATATTAAGGAAATAACAAAATCCGAACAAACATCTCCGAACACTTATGTTTTTACAATAAGACTTATAGCTACAGATGGTAGTGGTGTGTTGGATAGTTTTGGTGTTACTGACGTACCACATGAACCCGGAAGAGATTATACGCAAACTAAAATTACAGTAAGAAAAATTGGCACACAATTTTTAGTAACAGATGGGTTCTTTTGGAGATCATAACTGCTTTACCCTAAAACAGGTCCGAACGTCGTCCAGTCCGCGGAGCCATTAAAAAACACTAACAGGAATGCTGGTGTTTTTGTTTTTAAGCTATGATACAATAAAAGTATATTATTAATTTCAAATATGGAATTACAAAATCAAACGATAAACAATGTTGATCAATCCCCTGTTAATACTTCTGGACAAGGAAGAAATGCTATCGTACCAAAAGAAATAAAAGATTGGAACTGGGGAGCTTTTCTTTCGGGTTGGATGTGGGGATTATCCCATCATATTTGGTTTACTATAGTATTAATACTTATCTTTAGCATTCCTGTATTCGTGGGTTACATGTGTTTAGATATTAAGACAGAATTCTCTGAACGTCTAATTATATCATTAATAAGAGTATTAATTCTTTCTCCGATAATAAATTTTGCAGTAGGAATTGTTTTGGGAATAAAGGGAAATGAATGGGTATGGCGTATAAGACATTATGTCGTTATTCGTGAATTTAAAATTAAAGAAAAAAATGGGTTTTTATTGGTATAGTTGGAATAATTTTAGAGTTTTTATTCTACATATTAATATTCAATATTGGATCGCAATTGTTAGGCTACAGAAACGATATGAGCAATTATACACGATTATGGAAATCAATCATGTTTATACCCCATAGTGGTAAGAAAACAAATTCTACTTCTAGAAAAACTACCATTGCCACTTACACACCAATCACCAATACACCTTTATGCTCTGATACCGATGGTGGCAAGAATTACTTAATGGCAGGAACTATAATTTCCGATAGTTTTACTGGTACTGATTCCTGTGGCGGTCCTTATTGTCCACAGCCGGATCCTTATGGACAAGAATGGGGAGGATGTTTTGCAGAACTTAAGGAATATTATTGTGAAAATGGTACCGCTAAGAGTGTGCTATACAGATGTGGGTATGAGGAAATTTGTGAGTTTGGAGCGTGTCTTCTTGAATCATCTGGCATTTCACATACCATAGATTTAAAAATAAATGGTTCTGATGGTCCAATCACAGTACCTTATGGTTCTATTGTTACCGCTAAATGGAATTCTACGGGAGACATGAGCTGTCGGCCCAGTGGATCTCCTGCTATTTTAGTTAGAGGTGGAACTTGGAAAACAAATTTTAAATCACCGTTTCCCTTGTCTGGAACAGAAAAAATATATGCTCGTACCGATGATCCTACTCAAAAAGTTTTAGATATATATATTGAGTGTTCTAGCTTCAAGGGTTGGGGAATAGCACCAGTTGATCGTGTCACCATTAATTTAACCACAAAACCATAAGATCCTTTCATCCAAAACAGTTCCGAACGTCGTCCAATCCGCGGAGTATAGAAATAATTAAATTGTGATATACTAAGACTATGCAAAAAATAGCTACACGTGTATTTATATATTCATCAATTGTTTTTGGGATTACAGGAATTTTATTAGTCTTGGTTGGGGGACCAGATGTAAATGGCTCACTGTTAAACCTGATGTTACACAAACTTCTAGTAACAACTGTTTTTATTATACTACCGTCATTTGCATTAAGTGTTGCTGGTAAATATTTGAACTCTATTTCATAGATGGTGAATATATTAAAAAACACCAGCAGAAATGCTGGTGTTTTTCGTATTGGTTTTATTAACCTATTAAATAATTCCGCTTTTCTTTTTGTATAAATCTAAAAGTTCTTTACCGTGAATCCACATATTAGAAAGTCCTCTAACAATAATTGTAATAGCATTATTGGAAAGCCTGTTACCATGTTTTTTGTCAACTTCGTCAAGAGTACTGCTTACTATATCTTCTAATTTTGCACCTTTTGCTATTTTTGCCTCCATTAGATTTGCCCATTCTGCAGCAAAATAAACAAGAAACTTACCACTTCCAGTATTGGTTTCTACTGTCTTTCTCCAACCATCTGGATCTATAAGTGAAAAAGTTTTGATATCTTCTACTGGATTATTGTCTTGTTCATATATTTTCATAGCTTGCTCACCTGCTATTTCAGCCCAATTGTTATACATATCAATCGATGTTTGTAAATCTCCATCTTTCTCAGATTCTATTGCCATTTTTCTAAATGGGTCTTCAGCCATTGCCCCAACTCTTGCTTTCTCTACACTTGTAATCCGATTAGCCATTAAATTTTCTTCCTCTACTAATTTCTCTTCTGGAGTTCTTTGATACTCTCTCATAGCCTCTTCACCGACTTTAACAGCGGTTTCTCTTGCAAAACGAGCATTATTAGGTCTTCCGATTTTATCCTCACTAATTGATTCTTTCCTATAAGGATTTTCGGCAAGAGCACCAATATGAGCTGTTTCTTCATCTAAAACGTAATCCTTTCCTAATTGTTCTTCGGGATTATCTATAGACATAAAATAATTAATTAAAATTATAACCTACATTCATTTTAAACAGTTGTCTTACGACTGTCAATCAAACACAAATGCGAAAGTCATCCAATACATGGAGCAGAATTAAAAAACACTAGCAGAGATGCTGGTGTTTTTGTGTTATTGACAATAAAATTAAACTAGATTAATATCAATATCTATTGATATAGTTTTAAAATACTATGAAAGCTAAACATTCTTCAAAAAAGATTGTCTCTAAAAAAATCACTAAAATTGTTCGATTATTTAGAGCGATCGCCGATGAGAACAGGCTACAAATACTTCAAATGCTTCAATCTAGAGAAAAATGTGTTTGTGAAATTTGGAAACATTTAGGTTTATCACAAAATTTGATTTCCCATCATTTAAAGGTGTTGAAAGGTCTTAATTTAATAAGCAGTCGTAAAGAAGGTCTTTGGGTGTTTTACAAAATTAATAAATCTGAATTATCTAAATTAAATTCATTATTAAATAAATTCTTATAAACTTATGGAAAACAAACCAATAAACATACAAGTTCTAGGTGTGGGCTGTCCAACTTGTAAAAGATTATACGATTTGGTTACCGAAGCCGTAAATGAGATTAAACTTAATATCAAAGTAGAATACATTACTGACGTTAAAAAGATTATAGAAATGGGTATTTCTCAATCCCCTGTTTTAGCTTTGGATGGTAATCCAATAATAGTTGGTTTTGTACCAAGTAAAGAAGAAATTAAGGAAGCTATTACTAATTACATTGCTGCAGCCCAGGGAAAACCAGGATTTGTACAGAAATCTAGAGGCTGCAGTTGTGGAGGCAATTGTTAATCTAATATTTTATGAGCTTATTCTCTCCTATTCAATTATTAGCCAATTGGTTAGTTTCTAATGTTTTCGGAATAACTAATCAATATTGGAGTAATACTGTAAATTTCTTCATTTACGACACTATTAAAATAGGTCTACTTTTGATAGTCATTAACTATATAATGGCGATAACTAGATTCTATTTCCCAATGGAACGAGCCAGAAATATTCTAACTAAAAAACGATGGTTAGGATTGAACTATCTCATGGCTGCTCTTCTAGGAATAGTTACTCCCTTCTGTTCTTGTTCATCAATTCCTCTCTTTATTGGATTCTTGGGAGCTGGGATACCACTAGGAATAACCTTTGCATTTTTGATTAGCTCTCCATTAATTAATGAAGCATCTTTATATCTTTTTCCGGCAATGTTTGGTTGGAAAGTCACTATTTTATACAATCTATTTGGATTAACGATTGCAGTAATTGGAGGTATGATAATCCAAAAATTAAATCTGGAAAAATATGTGATGCCAGAACTTTTGGCATTCAAATCACGAACACAAGTGGAAGCTGAGAATGGCGGCAATAAACTTACATTTCGTAAGCTTATTAAGTATTTTTGGAAAGATGGAATGAGGATTACTAAACAAATTTTCCCTTATGTAGTTTTGGGTGTAGGCGTAGGAGCTCTTATTCACGGTTTTGTTCCAAGTGATTTAATTGGACGTTATTTGTCTGCCAAATCATGGTGGACTATACCTTTAGCCGTTATTATTGGTGTTCCAATTTATGCTGGTTCAGTCAGTGTTATCCCAATCATGGAGGCCCTAGTTAGTAAAGGGGCTCCCTTAGGCACTGTACTGGCTTTTATGACGGCCACAGTAACTCTTTCACTCCCTGAAGCCTTAATACTTAAGAAAATTATGCGTTGGCAGCTTTTAGCAATATTCTTTGGCATTACTATCATCGGAATCATAATCATGGGCTATTTATTCAACTTTATTTTATAAAATCAACTTTAATATTATTCGTTTTTTTCAAAATAGATGATTTTAAAAAACACTAACATAAATGCTAGTGTTTTTTTATTTGACAAGTCTTTAAAATAAACGTGATATAATGATATTAGGATTGATTATTATTTTAAATCTCAAATATTATGCAAATCTTTAAAACTCGTACATTTCTATGGTGGGAAATAGGTCTAGTGAAACTTTGTCTGATCTCTTTTGGTATTTTATTGGGATTGTATTTCTATGGCTATCTAATTGGTCTCACGCTACTTTGGTGGGTGTTATTTATAGCGACTGCTATTTATTTTGTTATTCGTTTTTTCTTTAAAAAATAAACTTATGGAAGAATTTTCTAAGTTTCCTGAACTAAGCCAAGATATAAAACAAGAAGAAAGAGAAACTGATCAAGAACTTTTAGATTTTTGCGGGGGCGATCGTGAGGCCGTAAAGAAGGTTAAAGAGGTTAGGAATAAATATGCATATAAGTGGTGGGAGTCCAGTGATCCTTTTGAGATCGCATGGGGACAACTTAACGAACCAATTCTTGTTATGGATATTGGGAAATATATGGAGGCGCTTAATACTGTTCTTGATCGACCAGTTTATAATCACGAGTTAACCAGTTCTAATTTAGAGAAACTTAGAGAAGAAATACGGGGTAATCGCCCTGCACCATCTTTGGAAGAAATTATAAAAATGATTCCAGAAGAAAAAAGGATTATTGTTGAATTATCGGAAAAAGACAAAGGAAGAAAAAAAACTGACATAGATAAACTGAAAGAAAGCAGTGTTCTTGAAGACTCTTTAAGAAAAGAAAAGATAGAGAACCTAAGTAGCCTATTTAGTGAGGCAGAAGAGATAGTTAAAAACAAAGGGGTTGAAATAAGCGAAGCAAGAGAACGGGAAAAAGAATATTTAATAAAAATTTATGACACCTTAATTGCCCTGAACAAGCGATACAAAGAGAATGAAGATTTTTGGAAAAACCAACTAATTTGGAATCCGGAAGGAGATTTAACTGAAGAAGAGTTTAATCAACTAAATCTTCGTAGAAAACAATTATCAAATGCCATTGGTATAGTGACGGCATCAGGAGAAATAAGGCATAATTTAAACGAAATTTAAATTAACAACAGAAAACCATATGAAAAAAACTATTATTCCCATATTGATTCTTCTCTTATTAATAGGAGCAGTAGTGTACTTCACAGTATTTCAGAAAACGAATCTTCCCGTTGCGACAGTAAATAATTTTGAAGCTTGCGTGAATAAGGGCTACCCTGTCCTAGAATCATATCCTCGTTCCTGTAAAACTCCTGAAGGACAAACATTTGTGGAAGATATCGGTAATGAAATAGAAAAAGCCAACTTGATCAAGGTAGAATCTCCTAGACCAAATCAAATTATAACCAGTCCCCTTATTATTAAAGGGCAAGCTAGGGGTACGTGGTTTTTCGAAGCCAGTTTCCCTATTCATCTTTATGATGGAAATAATAAAGAAATAGGACAAGCTATTGCTCAAGCTAAAAGTGATTGGATGACAGAAAATTTTGTTCCCTTTGAGGCAACTTTAACTTTTGTTACTCCTAACACCAAGAATGGAACGTTAGTTTTTTCCAAAGATAATCCTTCTGGCTTGAAAGAAAATGATGATGAGCTTAGAATGCCAATTCAGTTTTCAACTAATGTTTCTAAAATTCAATTATATTACTATAATCAAAAAAAGGATGAAGAAATTTCTAAGAACATCCTTTGCAGTTCTGACGCTATCCTACCAGTAGAAAGAGAAATACCTGTGAGCCAAACACCTATTCAAGATACTATTAATTTATTGCTCAAAGGGATTGTAACTCAAGCTGAAAAAGATGCTGGTTTCGCTCCAATGTTTCCTCTAGAAAGAGTAAGCTTGATTAATGCTAATCTAGAAAATGGCACGCTTACATTAAAATTTGATGATCCGCTCGATAAAACTGGCGGTGGTTCCTGTAGAGTCAGCTTACTTTGGAATCAAATAGTGAAAACTGCTAAACAATTCAAAGAAGTACAGAATGTTAGATTTATACCGGAAGAATTATTTCAACCATAAAATAAATTCAAACAAAAAAATCCCCTTATAATACGGGGATTTTTTCTTTTCTCTATATACTAATTCTAGTGTCTCAAGGCTTTAACAACCCAAATTAGAACAACTGCTCCAAGTAATGCCACTAAAAAGCTATATAGGTTAAAACTATCTACACCGCTTTTACCTATAAAGCTCATAAGCCAGCCCCCTACTACGGCACCAATGATACCAACAACAACATTTAATACAATGCCTTGTTGAGCATCCGTTTTCATAATAAGAGAAGCTACCCACCCTACTAAACCTCCAAATAGAATCCAAAGAATAATTCCCATAGATTTTATTTTAATAATTAATAACCTGCTATATACACAAATTAATGTTGATCTTCTTCTTCGTCTAACTTAGCAGCAGCTTCGGGCGTAGAAACGGTTTTTCCTATAAGCAAGAGTTTGATAAGACCTAGGGCTATGAGCCAATAAATGAACATAGCTAATAGTGTAGTCCACTCAAAAATGCTTCCCGATACTTGGGTAATACGAAAAACACTTAAAAATGGAGCTGCTAAAAAGGCTGTTAACCCATAAATGAAACTACTAAAACCAGCTGACGAATTGGCACCAAAAAGTTTTAAAGCAAATCTTAATGCCAATATTACTTCTACAAAAGACAAGACATACCAAACAACTTGGGTACCTCGGTAGATTGGCTTTGTAGAAGAAGAGTTATATGATGAATCCATATTTATTTATATAATTAATTATATTTAGGACCTTTAATATAGTATGTTCTCTTTTAAACAAGATTGCAATGATTTTGTCAATCCCTTAAAACTACAAAAAGAATTTTTATTGCTTTTTGGGCTAAAAGAGCGCATACTCTATTTATTATTATAACTAATATTAAAAATATGGGAGATTTTAGACAAAGAGGAGGAAATCGTTTTGGCGGTAGTCATGGAGGTGGGTTTGGTGGACGCGATAGTGGGCGTTCTGGTGGTAGAGACCGTGGTCCAGTTACTATGCATCAAGCAATTTGCAGTCAATGTGGAAAACCTTGTGAAGTGCCCTTTCAACCAACTTCAGGTAAGCCAGTATATTGTAGTGAATGTTTTGAAACCAAAAGGGATTCCGAGGGTACTAGTGGCGGTAGCAGATTCCCTCAGAAAAGCTTCAATAGATATGATGCCCCTGCTCGAACTAGCTTCGGGAGTAGTGCCGATAAGGGAGGCAATGATGAAGTAAAAAAACAGTTAGAACTGCTTAATACTAAAATAGACCAACTTATCACGGCTATTGGTGCCATGAAAGATATCCATCCAGTAATAGCCAAAGGAAAGGTAGAAGAAAAGATACAAAAGGAACCCGTCGTTAAGGTAAAAAAGGCGGTTAAGGCTACTGTGAAAAAAGCAAAAAAATAAGTAAAGTCATCAATTTGATTGACTTTTGGGTTTCTATATGTTAGTATTCCCCTACAAGATAGTTGTCTAATAAAATATCGTCGAGCTTTGTCGGAAAACTAAACTTTAGGGTAAAACCTTAAAATATAATAAAGCAACTTGCACAACATGGAAGGAACAATCAAAACCCTTACTGATAAGGGATTTGGGTTCATCGCCGTTGAAGGAGAAGAGAAAGATCTTTTCTTTCATGGTAACGAACTCAAGGGTGTCACTTTCGCAGAGTTAAAAGTTGGCGACAAGGTATCTTTTGAGAAAGCCGATTCTCCAAAAGGTCCTAACGCTATCAATGTAACTCGCGTTTAAGTATTGGTTTGAGTAATCAAATTGATAGAAAACAGGCTCAGAAATGAGCCTGTTTTTTGTATTAGTAAGGGCTGGAAAGCTATTTGACAGTAAAAACTGTCTCTATGTGCTATAATGCAGTGTTATTACTATTAATAATTAAAATCAATTTATGCAGAAATATAAAATATTACTAATAAGTACACTAGTAATAGGTGCTACGTTAGGTTCGATAGCTTTGGCTAAAAACCAAAGTAACATTGCCCTCAACGGTTCTGAACACAGGGCTAATATAGCTAACATTGTTCAAACTCTCATTAAGGTTTCCGATAAAGAACCAGGTGAGATTGGTAATCAAGTGCGAGAAATGGCTCGTGAACAAAATGAAGCCAAAGAAAGGGTAGCGAAAGCTATTGATACCATTCAGGATAGAAATGGACTTAAAACATTCCTTTTGGGTACAGATTACAAAAACGTTGGAGAGGTACGTAGTGAAATGGTCCAAACTAGGAATCAAATAAGAAAAGTAGAGAAATTAATGGACAAAACTACTGATCCCACTACTAAAACCACTCTTCAGGTACAATTGACTAGTCTTGAAACAGAACAACAGAAATTAGAAACTTTCCTAAAGACCAATGAAAGTAAGTTTAGTTTGTTCGGTTGGTTTTTAAAGTTGTTTAATCGACCAACAACCACAACGACTACTTCCACTAGTTCTTCTACGACAACTACTGTTAGTACTACAACTACTACTACTACTGCACCGACCACAACTACTACTAGTACCACTTTGTAATGTAATTCGTTTACACATAACAAAAACAGTCCACATCAAAGTGGGCTGTTTTTCATTCAAAAAGTATTTTTAAGCTATCTTGTCTTTGACCGAAACGAAAACACAGATTATACCAACTATTAATTTTAATATACCATGCCACAAAGGATCGTAAATATAGGCTATAGTGGGAGTATAAGTAGATAATATTCCCCAAATACCCATTAAAATAATAACTGTACCTATTATTAATAAGACTTTTTTGCTCATATTTATAATTTTATTAGTAACTAATCTTTATTATAAAACGATTTGGAAAGAAATCAACCTTTGTTTTATTATTTTCTATGTTACAATATAAGGGAGTTTGTGACCTAATTTTAATGAATTCGTATATTACTTATGAAGATAAGAATAAATAGTGTTCTATTTCTGATTTTAACTATAATTTTTATTATTTTCGGAGGATTTTATTTATCTGCCAGTGGTTTTCTTAGACCATGTCAAAAAACAATTACTTATTCCTTGGGGGAAGTTGATCCACGTTTTAATCTTAGTAAAGACGATTTACTAAAGGCCATTAAACAAGCTGAAGATATTTGGGAAAAACCTATTAATAAGGATTTATTTTCTTATGGAAATAATGGTAGTTTAAAAATATCTTTAGTATATGATAGTCGCCAGGAATCTACTGTAAAATTGCAAGAATTAGGTCTATCTATAAAAGATGACCAAAAAACTTATAATACCTTAAAAACAAAATATAATTCATTAGTTTCTGATTATACTTCCCAAAAAAAGAGTTTAGATAGCTTGGTTACTGAATACGAGACTATTAAAGTTGAATATGAAACTCGAGTAGATGTATGGAATAAAAAAGGTGGTGCCCCAAGAGTAGAATATGATAAATTGATAGAGGAAAGGACAGTTTTAGCTGACTTGGCATCTCAAATAGCAGTTATCCAAAAAGAACTGAACGATTTAGTAGATACTATAAACGCTACCGCCAATGTCTTAAATAGATTAGTGGCAGCTCTCAATATCAATGCTGATACCTACAATAATATTGGTTCAGATCAAGAAACAGAGTTTCAAGAGGGCGTATACAAAAAAGATATCTCAGGAGCAGAAGTTGTTATCTACCAATATGATAGTTACAATAAATTAGTACGAGTCTTGACCCATGAGCTTGGCCATGCCCTTGGCTTAGATCATTCTGATATCTCCAATGCCATAATGTATAAAGTTAATCAAGGAGACAACTTAGAGTTAACTGCCGAAGAAATTGCTACTTTAAAAAGTTTTTGCCATATTAAATAATTTTAAATAAATTAATATGAACGTCAAAAAATTAGCTTTAACTGGAGGAATCTATTTTGCTAGTTGTTTCGCTCTCTGTACCATCTTGTCTATGTTTACTGTTCCAGGATTTCCCGAATTCACCAATGTTCTAGAAGCAATGTATGGATTTTATGGCTATCATGTCTCTTGGATAGGTATTCTAATAGGAGCCTTCTGGGGTTTTATAGAGGGTTTCTTTCACTTCGGAGCTTTTGCTTTATTATATAATTGGCTCAATAAGAAATAATGAGTTTACAGGAGATCAATATTGGTGCCGATGCACCATCTATAGTTAATGTTGTCATAGAAATTCCTTGCGGTAGTCACGAGAAATACGAATATGACCCAATAACCGATTCTATGAAACTGGACAGGGTATTGCCGACTTTTTTTTCTTATCCCACTGATTATGGCTTTATCCCAGAAACTATTTCTGGAGATGGAGATCATTTAGACGCACTTTTAATACAAAAATTACCATCAATTACTGGTAGTACTGTTGAGATGAGGGTAATCGGGGTTCTCGAAATGGCAGATGAGAAGGGGCAAGATTATAAAATTGTTGGAGTACCGAATAACGATGAACCAATGGGTAATATTTTAGAAATTACCGATTTAGACCCTATCCTTTTAAATAAAATAAGTCATTTTTTTGAAGATTACAAAAAATTGGAAGATACTAAATTCTCTCAAGTGGGTCACTTTAAAAATAAAGACTTTGCTATCCAAGAGATAATCAGAAGCCACGAAACTTATTTAAAAAATCTCTAGAAACTTCTAAAAAACCAACCTCCTAAGAGATTGGTTTTTTGGTTTAATAAGTTTTATATTCTTTGAGTTTATCCAAAAGTTCTGGATTGCCTCTTATTTTTTCAATAGCCTTAGCTTCTATTTGCCTAATTCTCTCCCTAGTGACCCCTTTAGCCTCTCCTACTTCTTCTAGGGTATGCATAACACCGTCTTCAAGACCGAAACGCATAGTAATAATTTCTTTTTCTCTCTCGGTTAGTGTTCCTAATGCTTTTTGAAGTTCTTCCTTTAAAAGAACATTAACTGTCTGATCTAATGGACTGAGACTATTATTATCCTGTTGAGTATCACCGATGGTATTACTATCTTCATCGTGACCAAGGGGTTGATCCAAAGAAAGAGTCTCTTGGGAAATTTTGATAATGTTTCTAATTTTCTCTACTGTTTCATTCATCTCTACGGCAATTTCTTCTGGGGTTGGTTCGCGTTCTAATTGTTGCATCAATTCATGCCTTTTCTGATTGAATTTAGTCATGGTTTCTACCATATGGACTGGAATTCTAATAGTTCTTGCCTGTTCGGCCAAAGCTCGAGTAATAGATTGCCTAATCCACCAGGTAGCATAGGTAGAAAATTTAAAACCCCTGTGCCAATCAAATTTATCTACAGCTCTAGAAAGACCGATATTCCCTTCCTGAATTAGATCTAGAAAACTTAATTGTTTGCTACGATTTACATATTTTTTGGCAATACTAACTACTAGTCTTAGGTTAGCTTGAATCATTTTTTGACGAGCCTCCTCATCCCCCATCTGACATTTTTTAGCGATTTCTCTTTCTTCAGGAGTGGTAAGTAAGGGAATCTTTCCAATTTCAGTTAAGTAAGACTGTACATTATCTGGCATTGTGCGTAAGCTCTCTGCACTAATGAGTTTTTCTAACTCATCACGGCTAACTTCTTCTTCTTTGCTACTGTTTATAAAATCTTGGTTTTCAACAACTTCTATATTATTTTGGAAGAGCTTATCATACAACTCCTCTAAAAGGCTGATATCTTTTTCAACATTGGGGAGGGCTTTCAAAATTTCAGATTGAGTAATAAAGCTTCTTTCACGGCCCTTAGAGATAAGGTCTTCTAAAATAAGAGCTTTCTCATCTTTTACTTGGCGACCACCTTTTTTGATAAGCTTTTTAACGCTTTTCTTGACGATAAGCTTTTTCTTCTTCAGGGACTTAACCTTTTTAGGTTTAATGAATTTCTTTTTCTTAGAAGAAACTTTTTTAATGGCTTTATGAACCTTAAATCTAGCCTTAGTAGGTTTCTTGGCTTTTATTTTGGCCTTAGTTTTTATCTTAACTTTTTTAATCTTCTTCTTTTTGAGTTTTGTATTGGACATAGCGTAGTAGTTATAACAATATTTTTAATTAATTCAAAGGCCAATACTCCTGGCTTTCCGCCATAAGCTCCTTAAGTTTCTCCATAAGTTCCCCTATCTTCTGAATTTGTGTAGTATCGTCTACATGAGTTTTTTCGATTTCTACTATTTGATTACTCAAACGGCTCATCTCATTTTTAAAATACAGTTGCTTTAGCTCGTTTAGAGAGGTTTCTATCTCCTTGGTTAGATCACATTTGGTAATAGTTAAAATACTGCACTCATTTTCACCATAGAGTTCTAATTCGTCTAATTGGTTGATTAAATTACTATCTAGCTCTTTGGCCACTAATTCTTGATGAGTAGTGCTCTTGAGACCTGGAACCAAGATCAACTGTTCTACAATTACTTGTTCACTAGCATCAAAAAACAAATGATACTTTTCTAAAATTTTAGATAAAACTTCTCCCTCGTAACTACTTTTAAGTAATAGGGCCAAACTTCTTTTAGAAAGAATTTCTCGTCTATCTATAAGAGTATTTTTATCGAGGGTATAAGTTTCTGATTCTTCATTGGGAGATTCACTTCTAAAAGTTTCTTCGGCTTTCACTTTAAGTAATTCATCTTCTAAAACTGCAAAATCAATTCCTGTATAACCAGCTAATTGAGATAACCAATGTGAGCGGTCTATAAGATTGGGCAAATACTTAATTTTAGGTAAAAGATAAGAAACTACTGATTTTTTACCTTCTAAATTATTTATATCTCCCTTATTTTTGGAAAGATTAAAATAAAATTCCATTACTGGTATTGCACTACCGGGAAGACTAACTACTTCATCTTTGTGCTCACGGCTATAATCAGCCATATCTTTGCCTTCTGGCAACTCTAAAATATTGACCTTGAACCCTTTTTGGAGGGCTAGGGCAATACTTCTTTCGTCAGCATTCTGGCCAGCTTCATCCATATCAAAACCTAAGATTAGATTTTCTGAGTATTTCTTTAAAATAGCTAATTGATAGGCAGTCAGAGCTGTACCAGAAGAGGCCACAATATTATCCAAACCACTTTGCCAGCCCATTAGCATATCCATCTGTCCTTCTACTATAACTATCTGATCCTTTTTTCTTAAATTGTTTTTAGTGACATCTAGGCCATAAAGAACTTTACTCTTATCATAAACCAGCGTTTGGGGAGTATTAACATATTTCCCAACTGCTTTGGGATCTTTTACTGTTTTTAATATTCGTTTATCAAAAATACGACCTGTGAAGCCTACTGTTCTTCCAAAAGCATCTTTTAGGGGAAACATTATTCTTCCCCTGAATCTATCATAAATCTTTCCATTACCTTCTTCGCCAGCTAGAAGGGCTAATCCTGTTCCTAAAATATTACCAGCCTTATAACCTTCACCGGCAAGATATTTGGCTAGTGATTGCCAATCATCAAGAGCAAATCCAATTTCAAATTGTTCTATGGTATTTAAAGACAATCCCCTTTCTAAAAGATAATTTAAAACTTCTTTGTCTTTGGATAAATTGTCTTTAAAAAACTTAACAGCTTTGTCGTTTATCTCTAAAAGAGCATTTTGTTCGGATTCTAATTTTGCATTACGAGGTTTCAATTCTATCCCAGCTTTACCGGCTAAAATCTTGAGAGCTTCGGGAAATTCTAAATGCTCTATTTTCATAAGAAAACCAAAAATATCTCCACCAGCTCCACAGCCAAAACAATGGAAGATCTGCCTATTGGGAGACACTATAAAAGAAGGGGTCTTTTCGTTGTGAAAAGGACAAAGGCCCTTGTAGTTAGACCCAGCCTTGGTGAGTTTGACGTATTCGCCCACCACTTGGGTAATATCTAATCTACCCTTGATTTCTTCTAATTGGCTATCCATTTTTATTATTTCGCTACCACTATAGCATTCTTTTTCTTTTTAGCTAATTTCAATCCCCGATTAGCTTTATTAAGAAGAGCTAGGACGGTTTTTTCTTTATCTAAGCTGGCTAAGCCTATAGAAAAAGTAACGGCTTCTCCATTCGTCCATTTATCAAGATACTTTTTATTTTTTTGAATAAGTTTAAGGGCAACTCTAGGAAAATTAGCTTTATGATATTTAGTTAATTTCAGAGCTATTGCCATGGTAGTAAAAGGTAATAAGAGGATGAATTCATCTCCTCCCCAACGCCCAAAGACATCTGTTTTTCTTACATAGTTACCAAAATAATAACTCACCAATTTTAGAACATTATCTCCCATAGCATAGCTATAAGTGTCGTTATAATGTTTAAAATTATCTATGTCAAAAAGCATTAAACATAAATCCCTAGTTTTATCACTCTGGCGCCGATTATATTCTCTTGCCTGTACAGCCATTTTGAATGGTATCTGACTGGCTTTCAAAAAACCACGACGGTTATAAGCACCGAGTAGAAAATCATGGTAAGCCAATTTTTCTAAACGAGCTATTTCTTTTTCAAGTTTTACTATCTGGGGAGCATTGGCTTGTTTAAGAATTCTGGTAAAAGACATTATAAAATTATTAATCTTTACAGTTTCTATCTTCTAAGGGCTATGATGTTTAATTCTAACCCTTTTTATTCTTGTGGCTCCTTGGTTTCTTTGAGTTGTAGCTTATTAGCTAAATTAAGTTTCTTCAAAATACTAGAATTAAAAGTACTAAGTAATTTACCTTTCTCTTTTTTTCTTTCAAGAGCCAAATCAATTAATTCTTTAAGTAATTCTTTAAATTCAACTCCACTGGCTTTCCAGAGATGATGATAGAGAGTACCAGGTAAGGGATTGATTTCATTGGCATAAATTTTACGATTTTGCCTGTCATACAAATAATCTATACGAGCTGTGCCCCAACAACCCAATAATTTATAAATCTTTAAACTTAATTCTTTAATTATGGCCGCATCCCCCTGATCTATTTCAGCGGGAATAACTAATTTGTTTTTAGCCTCACCAAGCTGAGTCCCCCCTTCATTTAAATATTTTTCTTCGTAATTGAAGAAGTCTGCGTCAAAACGTGATTCTTGTATAAGAGATGCCTTAGGATTATTTCCTCCTAAAACAGCACAGGTTAAATCAGCCAAGTTTTTAATTCCTTCTTCCACCACTATCTTGTCATCATAATGAAAGGCTACATTAATAGCTTCTCTTAATTCATTTTCATCACTCACCCTAGTAATGCCTATGGAAGATCCTAGTCTTGCTGGTTTAACAAATATGGGCCAAGTTAATTTTTCCTGAGCATCTTTCATTAATCCTTGTTCATTTTTATTCCAATCATCGGCGGTAAAAGATATGAAAGGAGCTGTTTCAATATTGTTACCAACATAGAATTGCTTAGTTAAGGCTTTATCCATGGCTATAGCCGAAGAGGCTACATCACAGCCTACATAGGGCATATCTAATAATTCAAATAACCCTTGGAAAGTGCCATCTTCCCCATTCTGGCCATGGAAAGCAGGAAAAGCTAAATCTATAGTTATTTTCTTGCCAAAAAGACTTTTTCTTTTAAAAACCATTTTTCTTTTCGATTCAGCTAAATCTAAGACATAATCGTTGAAACGACTTAGATCTTTTTCTGTTTGAAAGATTTTGAGATCGCCTAATTGAGGACCAATATACCATTGGCCGTTTTTACCGATATACACCGGCATCACATCATAGCCAGCACTTTTTAACCCAGCGATAATAAATTGAGCTGTAATGATACTCACATCATGCTCTGGACTGCGACTGCCGAAGAATACTCCTATAGTCATAAAATTTTATTAATAGTTATTGGTAATTATCTGTCCAATCATTCTGAAAGATTATAACATCTCCGGGCTTTAAAATATTTTTAATATCACTATGAGCTGAATCAGCGGTAGGATATATGGACAAATTAGATTCATCAAAGCCGTTTTGAAGTAATCCATCTCTTATGTATTCGGACACACTATTTTGAATGAGAATAACTTTATCGGCTGCTTTGGCTAAATTTTCTCCTAGCTCATGATGAATTTTTTCTGTAGCCTTGCCCATTTCTACAAGTCCAGGAGTCAAATAAATTTTACGTCTATCTTGGAAACGAGCTAAAACTTTAACTGCTTCACGAGCACCATGAGGATTACCATTATAGCTATCATCTATTATTAAAACATTATTAACAGTCAAAATAGGATCTAGCCTATGGGACACCGGTTTCAATCTATTCAAACCCCTTTGAATCTCTTGAGAAGTTAAACCTAATTTAAGAGCTATCTCTATGACACCCATAAGGGTACCAAGAATGTAGTCACCAATAAGAGAGGTTTTAAAATGACCAATCATTTTATCTTCCAAATCTACTAAATCAAATTCTATTCCCTTAGCATCTGGTAGATAATTTTTATTTTGTATTGTATAGGGAGTCTTAGTGAATTTTTCTCCTGAATAGAAGTTTACAGTTCTTCCTCCTACAAATTTTTTGTAATTATCTAATATATATTCATTATCTGCATTGAGATAAACTACTGAATTGGACTTAGAAAAAGTGACTATTTCAAACTTTCCCCTGATAGTGTTTTTGATAGATTTGAATCTTTCCAAGTGGCTTTCGTTTATGCCAGTGAGAACCGCTATATCTGGCTGGGTTATCTGGCAAAGGCTCCTAATATCTCCTACTTTATAAGCCCCCATTTCGGCTATAAGAACCTCTAAATTAGGCTCTAAACCGTCTAAAATAGCCCTAGAAAGGCCTATAGGAGTATTCTTGTTCTCTGGGGTGGCTAAGACTTTATACCTCTCTTCTAGGACTGTTTTGAGAGCCTCTTTAAAAGTGGTTTTCCCGTAGCTTCCCGTTATTCCTATAATCTTCAAATTAGGTGCCTCAGTTAGCTTCTTTTTAGCTTTACCTATGATTCTAGATTTTATTAGATAATCAAAAGGACCGAAGCAAAGAACGGCTAAAGAAAAAAGGATAGGAAAAACTACTAAAAGTATTCTTGAGAGAACTAAGGGTGCAAGTATCTTGAGCCAAATGTTTTCTAGGGGAATTACTTTGATGGCAATAATGCATAAACCACCTATAAAGATGATATAGAAAAGGGAGGCTATTATTGTGACTATCTTTAATTTACGAGTCCAAATAATTGCCTGTCTCTTAACTGTTAATTGTTTTTCATAGGCTGCTTTCAAAAAACGACCCAAATCATAATTCTCTAATTGGAGAAAATAAACTGATAACAAAAAATAATGATACCAAGACATTTTAAGCTAAAAATTTTAAAAGACTTTTTTCAAATTCTTGGGGTTTATCCAAAAAACTGAAATGCCCCCCAGAAACTATCTCTAATTGTGAATTATTAATAAGAGCATTCATTCTCTTGGCATAATCAATGGGAGTAGTTGCATCTTTATCTCCCCAGAAAATTAAGGTAGGCTGAGAAATTCGTTCCATGTCAGGGGTTAAATCTTCTTTTACGATTTTTATATAAGAACCAGTAAGTTTGGGAGTAGCTAAATAATCACCTGCACCCATAAGACTGTAAATTTTAGGCTTTAAGGATTTTAATCCAGGAATTTTAAAAAGTGGTCTTAAAATTTTAGCGATAGTTCCTTTTAATTTCTTTTTAAAGCTTGTGTCTATAAAACCGGCACTATCTACTAAAACTATTTTAGAAATTAATTCTGGCTCTTGGGCAGCTAATTTAATTGAAATTCGTCCCCCAAAGGAATGTCCTACTAAAACTACCTTTGATAAATTGAATTTTAAAATGAACTTTTTAACTATTTCGGCATACTCACTTACGCCATAAGATTCTTCTGGATACTGTGAGCCACCAAATCCTGGTAGATCTAGGGCATAAGTAGCATAGCCATTCTGAACCAAAGCAGTCATGGCTTTTCCCCAAAGAGAACTTTCACTTCTCCAACCATGCAAAAAAAGAACGGATTTCTGGCTTTGTCCGTTCAATGAGTAATAGCTCAAAAGTAAATTGTCTATAACAGTATTAACTTTCTGCATATCCCTTTAAATGGGACTATTATAGCACAAAAGAAAGATTTTTTAACTCTTTTTGGCTCTTAAATTCTTAATACCTTTAAGAATAAGGATTATAGCCAAAGATATCCCCAAACTAACAGCAATATTGATAATTATAGCTATGGGCCATATAAATGGGCTAGCCATATCTCCGGCAAAAGCAATGTGCCAACCCTTGGAAAGTAGGCTAAAAATAGGTTCCGTATTTATAAGCTCGGCTTCAACACGTATATCGGTAGTTTTCCAAAGGCTCAAAAAAGGAAATGGCCAACCGTAATGCCTTTCGGCCGAATACATGCAACAAATATTGTTATAGGAATGTAGCGAAGTGACTCCAAATGTTAATAGCCACAAACAGAAGAAGTAAACTTTTTTCATAAAGAATTTATTCCTTCTTCTTGTCTAATTTATCTAAATGAAGAAGTTTAACCCCAAAGTAAACTACAAGAGCAATAACAATAAAATCAATAGCAACACTAATAAGATCTCCGTACATAATCTTGGCTGAACCGATAGAGAAAAAGGCTTCCTTGAGCCCGCCAACTTTTCCTAAAGCTAATCCTAAAAGAG
Source organism: Minisyncoccia bacterium (assembly GCA_049299915.1). Lineage (GTDB taxonomy): Bacteria > Patescibacteriota > Minisyncoccia > UBA6257 > JAVHQB01 > JAVHQB01. Next base: position 30,441 of record JBAQYG010000005.1, read on the forward strand.
GATTAACAATATCTGTCACAAGAGCAGACACTACTTTGGATACGGCTCCACCTAAAATGAAACCAACGGCTAAACCCATTACCCCCTGTTCTCTTATGAAATCAATAAAACCTTTCATATATTATAAAATTAAATTATTAAATAAGCCCATCATTAAATTTTACACTAATGTGACTACCATCACAATAGGGTTTGTTTCTCGATTTACCGCAACGACAAAGTGTCACCCGATTACGAACTTCATAATTCATACCCTTAGAAGATTCTATGGGAATACCACCTTTTACCCATAAAGGACCACTAACTTTAGCTTCGGGGTCTTCTACTAGGCTAATAGATTTATCTAATTTAGGCTCTATTGGTTTTCCAGTTTTTTTATCTATAGCAACCAATCTTCCCGAAGGACAGTTAGAGCATTCTTCTATGGCCAAGTCTCTACATTTAGAATCTCCCGAAAGTCTTTGAGTTAAATCCCAAGCTCCCTCTTCCCTATCACAAAATCTAGCGCTAGCACACAACTCTTGCACATCTTTTAAATCCAAACCAGGACCCTCTATAGTTTGGGCTAATTCGTTATAAAATTGAGTACTAGCAGTTTCTGTGCCGTCAAAATGAACGGCCGAATGTGAACCATCACAATATGGTTTATTTTTTGACTGGCCACAACGGCATAATGAATAATTTTCTTTTAAAGGATACTCTTCCCCTTTGCCCCATTTATAGGAGCAATGGTTTTCATCAGTCAAAATAGTTTCTTTATCGAGAGGAATATTACCAGAAACGACATAGGGACCATCCTTAGTAATTGTGATTTTTTGATTTCCTTTTTTATTTAAATCTTTTTCCATATAACAACATTAACGATTAAACTTTTTTCTAAGCTCCTCTAATTTAGCATTTGCCATCTCCTGATTTTCTCCCGGCATGAAAGGATCATAGCCCCCTTTGATACGAATAACATTTATGTTCTTTTCGAGAAGTTTACTGGCCAATTCTAAAAGTGCCATAGGGTCTCCACCATTAGACACTAGAATAAATTCTGACGGGTCATTGCCTGGATAAAGTCGTGCCCAAACACCACTCTTACCATCTTCCGTCTTGTAATATTGAGTTAGATAATGTTGCCAAGTATCTTTTTTTATATCATAAAGTTGACCATTCGGAAAAATCTCATTCCATATTTCCATGGCATTAACCCAAGAATCTTTTTTAATTTCTTTATTACCATCGTTTATTGTATCTTTTTGTTCAAAATCTGGCATAAATTTCTTTATCAATAATTTTTAAAATATAATCCGACAAGGAATACCCTCTTCTTTAAACATTTGGGCTAATTTACGCCCATCTTGCACTTTTTCCAAATGATATTTTTCATAGGCCCAATCGGCATGGTTATAGTTCATTTTATCTATAATGATATGATCTACTTTACCCTTTAATTTAGTTACCAAGCTTTCTGCCATTGGTAATAAAGGGGCTATCATTGCAAAGGTTTTGATACCAGCTTTGTGCAATTTATCTAAAGCTTCAATTCTTTCTTCTATCGGAAATGTTCCAGGTTCAAAAATCTTTCTAATTTCATCATCACCAGTGGTTATAGTAAATCCTACCTCTATATCCTTAAACTTTTTTAATAACTCTATATCTCTTAAAACTAATGGGGATTTAGTTTGAATGATTACTGACCAATTATTCTTTTGAAGGATTTCCAGGCATTTCTTCGTTAATTCATATTTCTTCTCTATCGGCTGATAACAATCAGTTACCCCACTTATCCAAATTTTATCTTTTTTCTTGGTTTTAATTTCTTGTTCAAGTAATTCTGGTGCATTAATTTTTACATCCACAAATTCACCCCAAGGTTCCGTGTGACCAGTAAACCTTTTCATAAACTTAGCATAGCAATAAATGCAACCGTGTTCGCAGCCAACGTAAGGATTAACTGTCCAATTATAAATCTTGGATTTGGAAAGAATATTTTTTGCTTGAACTTCTTTAATTATCATTCTTGGAATATCTTTATTTAATATCCAAAACAGTTCCTTGACTATACTTAATTAATTCTTGGGAAGAAGTTTTGAAAACCGTATTATTGGCACCAGCCGCAGCCCAAACTTCCTTATAGTTTAGAAGGTCTTCGTCTATGAAAGTTTGAGGTTGTGCTTCGTAGCCAAAGGGCGGCACACCACCAATAGTATAACCAGTTTTTTCTTTAACAAAATCAGCATCAGCTTTTTTAAGAACTTTACCCAAATGAGCACTCAATTTTTCTTCGTTTACCCTGCTGCTACCGCAGACAAGCACTAGTACTATTCCCCCCTCCATGTTGAAAACAATTGATTTAGCAATTTGGTTTATATCACACCCAATAGCCGTGGCTGCTTCAGCAGCCGTCCTTGTAGAAACATCAAATTCTTTAATCTCGGGTTGAGTGCCTAATCCTTTTAATTTATCTAAAAATAGATTCTGAAGCATATACTTTTGACGTTTTTTAAAATTATCAAAACATAAAATTTTAAACACTTTATGTTAAAAAGTTTGATTATTTTCTATATCTGCGTTTTGCTTTTTTAATATTATCTTCGTGTATTGATTGGGCTATTAATTTTGCTGTTTGACTTTTGGGAAATTTTTTAAAATCTCTTATATATCTATAAATATCCCCGTATTGTTTAATCCCTTTTTTCGATAGTTGGGGACAATCTTTTGCAAGATTTTTCTCTAACCATTCTTGCGTCCTTTCTTTTCTAGAATGACGAAATAAAACTCCTAAAAATAAATAGAAAAAATCTAGAGTTGTTTGATTCCAACTTTCTGGATATGAATTAATAAACCATTCGTAACATTCTTTTGTTGATTTGGGAATATCTGTCATTTAATCTTATTTCTCAATTAATTTTTCCACTTTTCATGATGTTAAACTGTATGAGTTTTTATTTATTTACCTCTCTTAATTTTTGAATATAAACAATTAACCGGTCGATTATTATCAAAACTACTAGAGATATAGCTACCCATCCATACCAGGAAGCCAATATTGTTTTAATAGAAACGATGAGCTGTAACAAACCAATCACAAAAAGAATAATAGTAAGATCGATTAATTTTTCTGAATATCTAGTGCTGCTACTATTGAGATTATTAATACTCATCATAAGGCGTTTTGTTAATTCTGCTTGAGCATGTTGCACTTCAAGACCGCTTGGGGTACCAATCACTGCTTTGCCTGTTAATTCAACAAGCTCCTCATTAGATAAATCGTTAAAATTATCTTCTGACATAATTTTATTTTTTAATTAACTTTTTTATTTTTATAATCTTAAAACCGCACTAAAAAAGTGCGGTTTTACCGAATTAAAATATTGTTAAAGTGAAAATTAAATTAGCCATTAGGGCCTCCGCCTAAACTAACTTTGATAAAAGTTTCATCTGTTTTAGTATATCCCAAAAAAATGGCAATAGCCAATGAGAAAATAATGAAAAATAAAAAGGGGCAACCGGCTAGGCCACCCCTTACGACGAATCAAAGAACTACGCGCAGAGTTTACTGAGTTGCATTTCAGGATCCTTCTCTGGGAAGAACATGATCGCGCACCGATATACGACACATTCTCCCAATCTCTTCCAAATAATCAATGGTTATATAAACAATATCATCAGTTGCAAGTGGGAGCAATATCCTCCGACAGATTGAATCCAAGGTCCAGAGCACAGGGATAGACCTTCCAAACAAATACATTACTTTTTTATTGAAAAAGAAAGGCCTCTCTGTCCCTGTCAGTTGATACTTTTTGTTGAAATGACCGTGAAGCAACACGGCCGAAATGTGTTCGTTTGTCCAATTGAGGAGCTCACAATCCCTTTCTGACAAAACTCTTTCATTCAGATAATGTGAGAGAATACGTACTGCTTCTCCCGCCCTCTGTTCAATAGTTATAACTTCATTCCTCCGTTCGTCTGGGGTCATGATAGAGCCTCCTTTAGGATTAGATCATGAGTTACGTTGTTTGATATAGCCATACACGTTTAAAGCTTTATGATGATCATCGGAATCTACCTTTTCCCTTACAGCCATTTTTCTAAACGTATTAGCGGCATGGAAAATGGTAGAAGAACTTAACCGTCTTGAATAAGGAAGATCTGTGTGAGATACAGTTGGTGAAGCAGAATAACTGTTTGGGT
>JBAQYG010000006.1:0-11305 GCA_049299915.1 Minisyncoccia bacterium
GCCATATACTTTGGTCCAAGGATAGCTAAAAGCCAGTTAGTGCGAGGCATATTCAAGGTAACAGCACTCAGATCTTCCAATCCTCCGAAGGGATTATTTTGACCAACATAGGTATAAACTTGATTTGGTTTTTGGCTTTCAATAATTTTTCCTAATTTTAGTGGAAGCGTTTCAAGATTTAACATGATCTTTTTAAGCGATTCTGGATTTTCTGTTTTTAATTGATTCAAGAGATGCTCTAGACCAGCGCGATAAATATGACCCTTGTCCTGGTTATAACCCAAAGTTAAATTGCTTGATTCTTCGGCTAAGCGATCAACCAATTCTTCAAAAGATTCCGGCTCTCTGTCGGCTCTTTTTAATTTAGCCGGCTCTAAATAATCGTCTAGGGAACCAATTAAATGTTCCATTACTTTGGCTAATTGACCACTTCTTAAAAAATTATCAATAAATAGTTCTAAGGCCTCATCGGTAGGTATACGTCCAGCCGAATGATAGAGCTGGGTAAGATAATTATCACGGGTCAGAAAGGAAAATTCCCTCCTAATGGAGGCAGGGCTTAAATCAAGATCATAATGTTCACAAAAAAAATCGGACGCAATGGGCTCACCACTTTCTAAATATTGGCTAACTACTAAATTCAAAATATGATAACGGCGATTTAGAAGCTCTGTTTCTTTCTTGCTTCCTATGGTCATTTTAACCTTATTGGTTTTGGCTTTTTTATCTACAACTATTCTTTTTTTAGCCTTAGGCATATAGATATTTAAGATTAACAGACCTCATTATACTCGTTAGCAATCTCTTGTCAAGAGTGCTCATTTGCTCATTGGCTATCCCCTCTTTATAAACCGTTGCGAGGGCTATCTAAAAATGATAAACTGCTAACAGTTTTATAATCTTACTAACTTTATGCTTATTATTAAAAATAAATGCACTTGGGTAGACATTGGCTTGCCAAATGAGGCTGATGCTGAGTTTTTAAAAAAGGAGTTCTCCTTTCCTCCCAATGCCCTAGAGGGACTAATGGAACAATCTCCTCGCCAAAGTGTTAGTAAGTACAATGGCCTTTTATACATGGTTATTCACTTCCCTTTTTGGGAGGCTGAAAAACAAATTACCCGTCCACTAGAGCTAGATATAATCCTGACAAAAAATGCTATTGTCACTGTGCGTTATGAGAATCATATAGAGCCCATCGAACAAATTCTAGCCAACTGTGAACCAAGTGAAATCGGTGAAAAATATCTTAATACTACTCCCTATGCTTTCTTAGAGAAACTTTTAGACACTTATTTTGAATATTGCTCGAGAGAAATCAGACATATTAGTGATAACTTAGATATAGTAGAAAAGGAAATTTTAGAAAATAATGGTTCTCATGAATTATTGGTTAATAAGTTAGCTGTTTTAAAAAGAGATATTTTAAGCTTTAGACGTATAGCTAGTTTAAATAAAAATATCTTAGAATCTTTAAAGATTAGCGGGGAAACTTTTTATGGGAAAGAATCTTCTTCCTGTTTTGATGAATTGGCTAATGCCAGTTTTAGAATGAATAATACTATTGAAGGTTTCAGCGACATCATTAGTTCTTTAGAAAATACTTTCAATACACTCGTGTCAGCCCAAGTAAACAAGCTCACCAAGACTTATACCTATATTTCCTTAATTATTTGGCCAGCGCTACTTGTTTTTGCTTTTTATCAAACCAATGGTCTAAATATGCCATTTATTGAGAGGCAATATAGCTGGATATATATCTTGAGTTTAGCCGCGGCTCTATCACTCATTGTTTTTGCTATTCTTAAAAAGAAAAAGGTTATTTAAAATGAATCTAAAGGTTTACAATACCCTATCGCGAAAAATAGAAGATTTTGTACCACTGAATCCCCCAAATGTCGGTCTTTATACCTGTGGTCCAACTGTTTATATGTATGCTCATATAGGTAATTTAAGAACCTATATTTTTGAAGATGTTTTAAAACGAGTTCTTTTAAATAATGGCTACAAAGTAAATCACGTGATGAATATCACGGATGTGGGTCATCTAACTTCCGATGCGGATACCGGAGAAGATAAATTAGAGAAGGAAGCGAATAAAGAAAAGAAAACTGCTTGGGATATAGCTGCCTTTTATACGACTGCTTTCCAAAAAGATTTAGAGTCTTTGAATATTTTACCTCCAGATATTTGGTGTAAGGCTACTGACCATATTAAAGAACAGATTCAATTGATAGAAACTTTGGAGAAAAAGGGGTTCACCTATAAAACAACTGATGGTATCTATTTTGATACCTCTAAATTATCTGATTACGGAAAATTAGCTGGTTTAGATATCAAAGGATTAAGGGCTGGCATAAGAGTAGAAATGATCGTAGACAAAAAGAATCCTACCGATTTCGCTCTTTGGAAATTTTCACCCAAATCATTGGACGGAAATAATAAGCGTCAAATGGAATGGGACTCGCCTTGGGGTATAGGATTCCCTGGCTGGCATATAGAATGTGCGGCTATGTCTATTAAATACTTAGGAGAAACCTTTGATATCCATTGCGGCGGTATTGATCATATTCCTGTACATCACACTAATGAAATTGCTGAAGCGGAAGCGGCTACTGGTAAACCCTTTGTTAAATATTGGTTACATGGAGAATTTTTGGAATTAAAAGAAGGTCGTATGGGCAAGTCAGAAGGTAATGCTATCCTTCTTTCTACTCTTATAGAACGAGGTTTTGATCCACTCGCCTATCGTTATCTAGTTTTGAATACTCATTATAGAAAGAAAATTGAATTTGATTTTGAGGCTTTGACGGGTGCGCAAACTGCATTCAATAATTTGAAACAAATTTTAGCCAATATCCAATTGACCGCCGATCTTTTATCGTATTATCCTACCTATAATAATCTCTTAAAAGATGCCAGTAACAATTTCATTGCTAATTACGGTAGCATTATAGAAGCTTTCGATGATGCCATTAACAATGATTTGAATATGCCCCAAGCTTTGGCTAATCTAAATGTGTTACTTAATAAATACGAAGAAAAATTAGATTTTGAAAATGCTTCTGATATTTTGAATACGGTTAATAAAATGGATACTGTTTTAGGTTTACAATTATTACCCAAAGTTCACGAATTAATTCCCGCTAATTTGATTTCTCTTCTTGAAAGTCGTCAACAAAAAAGAAATGAAAAGAATTGGGTAGAAGCAGATAGTTTAAGGAAGGAATTGGAAGGGTTGGGATTTACGGTAAAGGATACTGCTCGAGGACAAATAATAGAAATAAAAAATCAAAATTAGTATGCCTACTTTGAATAAACCCCTAGAGAAGAAATACAAGGCTAATCGAGAAATGACGGTTGGACCAGCTGATAGAGTCCCTCCTCAAAATATGGATGCCGAGGAAGCTGTCTTTGGTGCTATTTTGATAGACCATAATGCTATGTACAAAATAGCCGATATTCTTACTCCTGAAGATTTTTATAAACCTGCACATCAAATTATTTACAGGGGTATTTTAGATCTATTTTCCAAAGCTGAACCAGTTGATATCGTAAGCCTTAGCAATCGCCTAAAGGCAACTGATGAATTAAAAACTATAGGTGGATCCAGTGCTTTGAGCGCTTTAGTGAATAAAGTGACTAGCGCTTCCAATATTTTATACTATGCCCAAATAGTTCATCAAAAAAAGATTTTAAGAGATTTGATCAGTGCCTCTTCTGATATTGCCTCTCTCGGTTGGCAAGAAGATCAAGATGTAAATATTTTGGTAGACAAAGCTGAACAAGTTATCTTTTCTATCTCTCAAAATTCTATCACTAGAGATTTTGTGCCTTTAAATAGTGAATTAAAATCAGCCTACGAAAGAATAGATGAGCTAAATAAACATGGTTATGGAGCCTTGAGAGGTATCGCTACTGGATTTAAAGACTTGGATAATAAACTTTCTGGATTACAAAAATCAGATCTGATTATTTTAGCTGCTCGACCATCTTTAGGAAAAACCTCTTTAGCTTTAGATATTGCTCGACAAGCAGCTTTAAAAAATAAAAAACCAGTAGGATTCTTCAGCTTAGAAATGTCAAAAGACCAATTGGTGGATAGAATGTTGGCCGCTCAATCTAGAATTGATGCTTGGAAAATAAGAACTGGTCATTTATCAGCTGAAGGAGAAATGAATGATTTCACAATCTTAAGAGATGCTATGGATACTCTCTCTCAATGCCCTGTTTATATTGATGATACTCCTTCCCCCACTATCTTACAGATAAGAACTATGGCTAGGCGTTTGCAAACTGAAGTAGGCTTAAGTCTTATCGTAGTTGACTACTTACAGCTTATTCAACCAGCTAATAGTTCCCAGGGAATTGTACAGCAAGTGACTGAAATCTCCCGAGGATTAAAAGCTATCGCTCGTGAATTAGAAGTGCCTGTTTTGGCCTTATCTCAATTATCTCGTGATGTAGAAAAAAGAGATGGTGATCAAAAACCAAGACTGTCAGATCTAAGAGAAAGTGGTTCTATTGAGCAAGACGCTGATATTGTTATGTTTATATACAGAAAAGATAAAGTAAGGGGTGGTGGAATGGGTATGGGTAATACAGAAACGCAACCAGAAGTTTACAATAGAACTCCTATAGCCGATATAATCATAGCCAAGCATCGTAATGGTCCTACAGGACAAATTCAATTATATTTCAATCAAGATATTGCTAGCTTTACGGACATGGAAAATGTAACCGAAGGATTTGAGCAATATAGTGAGGAAGGTTCTATTGATCCTGAAGTACTATAAAGGCTATTTTATGGAAATTATTCCTAAGAGTCTTAAACATTTAGCCAATCTTTTGGCACAAATGCCAGGAATGAGCACTCGTCAGGCACTCAGAGCGGCATTTGTACTAGTGCGCCCTGATTCTTTGGGCCATTCCTTTTTGGATTTAGAAAAACTAATGAAAGCCGCTAATGACACAATGGCCAAAACTAAAATTTGTTCATTGTGCTTTATGCCATTTGAGGATAATCAAGAACAAGTAGTCTGTCCAATTTGTGCCGATAAAAAAAGAGATCATCAGCTGCTAATTATTGTTGAAAAGGAAACAGACCTTTTATCTTTAGAAAAAACTGGTACATATAACGGATTATATTTTGTCTTGGGTGGCCTTTTAGCTTCCATAGATCCAGAAAATAGCACCCAACTTAAAACCAAAGAACTTAAAGAACGTTTAAAAAGACAAAAGGATATCTCGCGGGCAAGGATTAAAGAAATCGTTATCGCCTTAGGACAAACAACTGATGGTAATCTAACTGCTAATTATCTAAAAGGTCATATTCAGAATATTGATAAAGAAATCAAAATTTCTCGCTTGGCTAGTGGACTTCCTCATGGCAGTGAAGTAGAATTCGCAGACGAAGAAACATTAGCTAATGCCCTGAAGTATAGACAAGAAATATAGCACTAGAAAACCGCCATAAAGGCGGTTTTTATTTTCTATTTGACTTTGACTTGAACAAAAGGTTGGCGATGTCCCTGTTTTTTACTGTAACGTGTCTTATTCTTATACTTAAAAATAGTTACTTTTCGAGAACGACCGATTTTTAAAACATCTGCTTCTATAACGGTATCTTTAAGGTAAGGTTTGCCTAAGTTAACTTTGTCTCCTTCGGCTGTTAAAAGAACCTTGTCGAAAGATAATTTCTCTCCTTCTTTGGCTTCAGCTATTTTTTCTACAGTGATGACGGCACCTGGTTTGATGAGATACTGTTTACCACCTGTTTCAATTACTGCGATCATAATATAAAAGTTATTTTAAGTAGCCATATAATAGCTGATTTGCTTGTTTTTTGCAAGTTGAAGGCTATAAAAGGCTTGATTTTAGGGCTTAAATCAGCTATCCTTTACTCGCTTCTAAGCCCTTGTCGTCTAGCCTGGTTAGGACATATGGTTCTCAGCCATAGAACTAGGGTTCAAATCCCTACAGGGGTACTAAAGTAAGACTCATTTAAATATGTTTAAATTAAAAATTAAAAACAACCAAACATATTGGTTATTGGTTATTGGCTTAGGGCTAAGTTTAACCTGGTTTCTAGCTATTAATTATGTTTTAAGGCTTGGTTCTGGAGCCAATATAATCCTACATCGCAATGCTTTTGGTGTAGATTACTTCAGTGGCCGAGCAAGCTTATTTACCATCCCAGCTATTGCTACTATTTTTATTTTAAGCGATATTTTTTTAGGCTTTAAGAGTAAAGAACCAAAATGGAAAATAGCTTTTTTTCTGACCGCTACTTTAATAGCTCTATATTTCCTGTTTTTAGTAGTTTGGGTAATTAAAATAAATGGTTAATTAACTGCTCAAATCGTCCGGAGGAATATTGTAATAGCTAATAAGATAGGCTGCTAGATTATGCCAAAGGACAGCAGCCGTACTTTCTGCTGAAAGCCCTATACGGGGCTTTTTTAAAAGGGTATAGATAATATATTTAGGTTTTTCTACTGGAAAAAATCCTATAAAAGAATGAATGTTATCTGTATCAGAATATCCCCCATCAATAAACATCATAGCGGTTCCCGTTTTACCACCAGATTTATAACCATCAACTTTTGCTCTTTGGCCGTAACCAGTCTCTACGGTATAAACCATCATCGATTTTACTTTTTCAGCTGTTTCAGAACTTATTATAGGAGACGAATCTTCTGGACTATCATGAGTTGAGACTAAGCTCCCATCCGGATTTTGAATACTCTCTAAAATATAAGGATTAACCATCTTGCCATTATTAGTAATGGCACTCATGGCTCTAACCATTTCTATGGGCGTAGTAGCAATACCTTGTCCATAGGAAGCAGTGGCAAAATCTATTTCTCTAGTCTCTCGTTTATCAATATTATCTAGATCTCCGTTTATTTCATTAGGAAGATCTATACCCGTTTTACTGTCTAAACCGAAATTTTTAAAATAATCTCTAAGAAGAGATCCTCCCATTTGTTGTTCTATATAGACGGCTCCCATATTAATAGACTTGGACATCACCTCTTTCATATCTACTAATCCATAAAAATGATTACCGTAGTTACCAATAGTTTTATTGTTCAGAGTGACTTTATGATCGTCCTTATAGGTACTCGATTCTTTTATCTTACCAGACTCAAGTCCAGCAGACATGGTTAAAACCTTTACCACAGAACCTAGCTCATATCTATTCTCAACTGTATTATTTCTGAAGAGAGCGTAATCTTTAACTTTAAAATATTCATTCAAATTAAAACTAGGATAATTGGCCATAGCCACAATTCTTCCAGTATCTGCTTCCATAATAATAGCCGAACCACTTTCGGCTTCTTTTTCTTGAACCATACTTTGGAGTTCTTGCTCTGTTTTGAACTGAACATTTTTATCCAGAGAGACAACTAGAGAACTCCCCATGACAACCGTTTGCTCTTTATTTGTAATAGCACGAATTACATTATTTAAACCGCTTTTGGCTCCCTTAAAAAGCCCACTAGTTCCTTTTAGAATACTGTTATAATATTTTTCTAAACCATAGACACCCTCCAATTCTTTTGTGTCCTTATCCTCTTGTAAAAAACCTACAACTTGGCTAGCTAGCTCATCGAAAGGATAATAACGAACATTCTCTTTGGTGAAGCCAATACTTTTTATTTTTTCAGCTTTGAGCTTATCAATAGAATCATAGCTATCAATTTTAGATAACAAAGGACAATATTGGGAATTAATTTTTTGAAAGCAGGCTTTGATTTTAGCTTCGTCGACAGTCGCAAAATATGATTTTATCTTATTACTAATAATGCTTTCATCTGCAGCGTTCAAAAGGGATGGATCTAGATATAAAGTATAATAAACCTTATTAATAGCTATGGGCGTAATACTTTTATTAACATCGTCTCTGAAATAAATAACACCCCGTTCTGAAGGAATGGTAACTACGGTATGATTCTTGGCTAAAACCAATTGAGAATAATATTCTCCTTTTATAATTTGTAAATAAAAAAGCCTGCTAATGATTATTAGGGCTGGTAAAAAAACTGCTAAAATTAAGACCGTAAGGGTACGAGTATGAAAAGATTTAGAAAGATGATTGCTGACCATCCCGGAGTTTTTTAAAATACTATTTTGTCAAAGCTACACTATTAGTATTATTTAAAACCACAGGATAAAAATCGTTTACTTCTACAAAGTGATTGGCTTTTGCCCAACTGACTATCTGTGCTGGCAAAAGACCCTTTGAAACTTTTGTTTCTAAGGTATTATTCTTTTCTGTTAATCCTGCAAGAGATTGCTTGAGATTTTTGATTTCACTATCCAAATTAACTGCTCCGCAACGAAGGGCTATGTAAGGGGCCAAACATATTGTAATACTAATGACAATTAAAAGGACATTTAAACTAATACCACCTAAAAGACGTTTAGTTTTTTTTATTCCTTTGAAATAGAGACTATTAAAACCACCGTTGTAACTATCATAAGTGTTTTGATTGTAATTGGCTCTGTAAGCGATGGCTGACATAGAATCTTATTATTATTAAAAATTATTAAATAATTTGAATGGCCCTAAGCTTAGCGGAATGACTTTTAGGATTAAGACTAATCTCTTCGGGCATAGCTATAATTGGCTTGGGAGTTAAGATGGTAGCTATACCATTCTTTTTCATTTCTCTAAAAGCTTGTTTGACTAAACGATCTTCTAGGGAATGAAAACTAACAATGATACAGCGACTTTTAGAAGGAAAAATGCTAGGAATCTTATCTAAGATAGTTTTTAAATTATTTAGTTCACCATTGGTAGCTATTCTGAGCGCCTGAAAGGTACGAGTAGCCTTATGGATTCTTCCTCTTTCGTAATTCTGTGGTACTGTCTTTTCGATAATATCTACTAATTGTTTAGTCGTGGTGATGGGATTAATTTTGCGAGCAATTATAATCGCCTTGGCTATTGGGCGACTATAACGTTCTTCGCCATAGAGCCAAATGATTTGCGCTAATTCACTTTCAGAATAACTATTAAGAATCTGGGCGGCAGTTAAGGGAGCATTTTGCCAATCACTTCTAAAGGTCATTATTAATGGCTCGTCTACTTTGAAAGAAAAACCTCTACTAGAATTTTCCAAACTATCAGTATTAAGTCCAAGATCTAGAACGAGTCCTGAAAAATTATTAATATTTGCTTTTGTAATTAGAGTGTCAATGTCTTTAAAATTTCCTTCCTGGAAAACAAATCTATCTAATTCTATCTGGCTACTTATTAAAGAATCGACAGTTCTCTTTTGGGCTTCATTATCTAAATCTATACCTAGTATTTTTCCTTCTGGAGATGTCTCCTTTAAAATGGCTAAAGCATATCCCCCTCCTCCTAAAGTACCGTCAACGAAATTTTCGTTTGACTGGGGAGCTAAATATTTTAAAACTTCTTGTAAAAGAACTGGAACATGCATATTAGAACACTAACTGTTCAGCGATTTCGGCAGAAGCTTTTTCAGTTTTAGTTTGATAATCTTTATACGAATCTTCATCCCAGATTTCTAACCTATCGTTTAAACCTATAATGACGGCTTTCTTCCCTAACTTAGCGTAAGCTTCTAGATAATTAGGAATTAAAATCCTACCCTGAGCATCCAATTCAACATCCATGGCACCACCCAACATTAAACGAGCAAAGGCCCGAGGATTAGCTTGAGTTAAGGGAAGGTTTTGAATTTTATTTACGAAAAGAGTCCAGGCATTTTTCGGCCACAAAAAAAGGCAGTTATCTATTCCCCTAGTTAAAACGGCTCCGCCGGCTAATTCCGACTTGAACTTAACGGGTAAAGATAATCTGCCCTTTGGGTCAACGCTATGATGATATTCTCCTATAAACATTTCTTAACAAAAGCTACTTTTACTTTAATATATGGATTCAAAGTAGTTTTGAGTTATCCACTCACAAACTTAGTTATCCCCACTTTTATCCACTTTCCTCCAACTTGTTTCTATTTTATTCCACTTAGATGTTTAAGTCAATACGAAATCACCACTTTTATATGGGAAAAATGTAAGCAGATGTAATTTTAAAAAGGTAGTGTTCATAAGGGTTTCAAGCCGTTAACAAGATCTCTAGAGTTTCCCTATTTTCTTATCCACTTTTTATGCACAATAGATTTTCAAAATAATTAAAAAACAACCTTCTTTTTTAAAGATAGGCTGCTTTTTAACTTGTAATTATAATTTATTTCAGAGAGAAAGAAACTCTAATTACGGCTGTAATTTCTTTTTCTATAGTACTTGTATCATAAGACCCATAGTCAGAAACATCTGTAGAATTTGGTTGTAATACCTGGATTACTCCAGCGCTAGCAGAACGAAGAGCCGCTACTTGAGAACCAGTGCTCTGGGCTATTTTTTCTGCCCTATTTTTTGCATCTTTGGTGGCTTCGGCCAAAAGCTCTACTCTAGCTTCCGGAAGCTTAGTATAAAAATATTCTAGAGATCGGGTAGAAAAAATTATACCTTGATTAATAATTGGAGTAACGTCTTGAGCAAGCTTAGTAATTTTCTGTAAATCAGTTGCCTGTATAATAATATCTTGTTTTAAAGTATAGCCTGCAAGTTGATTGCCACCATCTTGTTTGTAATTATAAACACTTTCAACAAAAACAGGAGAAACTGTATAAGTATCATTATTAATGCCATTAGTTTTGAGATAGGCTTCAACTATCTCCAAATCTTTTTTCATCGAAGTATAGCCATTTTTTAAACCACTAACATCTATATTTCGAGAAAAAGAAACTGTCCATTTTACCAAATCAGAAGTTACATTCCTTTTGGCGGAACCAGTGACAGCTATGCTGTTTTCTGAGCTCTTTATTTTATAGATAGCATTAGTAACCAAAAAGCCAGTAACTATTAAAGCTATACCAGCAATGGCTGCAAAAATCCATAGTCCTTTATTATTTATGTTCATGGAATAAAATTAATTAGTAAGAAATCCGATAATTTATAATACCAAACATAGAAAGTTATTTTTCTTTATTTTGATTCTGTATAACAATTATTAGTAAAATTATAATTATTGTAGTTGGAGCAATACTAATCGATCCTAGCCAGAGAAAAAGTAATATACCAATTAATAGGGCAGAAAGAACAGTAAACAGCCCTAATATAAATTTAGTGACAGCATAAAACCAATAAAACAATGCACTGTCCGTATATATGTAATCATATTTATATTTAAAACCGTTTAAAGTGCGTTCTTCGGAACCAAAAGTTGAATAAGAATTATCAAAATTATTAAAATTATCTTGATCGT
>JBAQYG010000007.1:0-8806 GCA_049299915.1 Minisyncoccia bacterium
AAATCCCTTTGGAACTTAAGGGCTCTATAGAAAAGATAGCCGCTCAACTCAAAATATTGGATGAGCAAATAGAGATCGCTTTAAAAAAACAAGAGGAGTTAAAAGAAAAACAATCTTTAAATCAAAAAGATTTTAGAGAACAAGTCAGGACTCTGGAGATAAAAAGAACTGAAATAGACCATGTTCAAGATCAATTAAGAGATCTCAATTTAGAGTTAGAAAAAAACCATTTAAAGTTAGAGGATTGGTTAAGACGTTGGCAAGAAGGGGGCCAAGATTCTCAAGTTCTTCTTAAGAACTATGAAGAATTTCTTAAATTGTCAGAGGGTGAAATAACCGAACATCTTTTAAATGAATTAGATAGCAAAATTAACCGAGCCAAACAGGAACTATTAGAAATAGGTTCTTATGATCAAAATGTAGTTTCCGAATTTAAAGCAGTGGAGGAAAGAGATGCTTTTTTATCTCAGCAAATAGATGACCTTAAAAAAGCAGCTAAGGATCTAGAGTCTCTTATAAAAGAGTTAACCATTAAAATCGAAACCGATTTCAGCTTGGCTCTCAAAGAAATTAATATAGAATTTAATAAGTTTTTTAATCTTATCTTTAAAGGTGGTAGTGCCAAATTAATTTTAAAGAAAGAAACGGCCATTAATGCCGATATAACTCCTAAGATAGGGGAGAGCATTTTGGGGGAGGGAGAATCATCCGAAGA
The DNA here is from genome assembly GCA_049299915.1 of Minisyncoccia bacterium. GTDB lineage: Bacteria > Patescibacteriota > Minisyncoccia > UBA6257 > JAVHQB01 > JAVHQB01. The sequence goes on from JBAQYG010000007.1 coordinate 716, forward strand.
GCCCGACGCTCAGATGACTAAGCCCGCTCAATTAGACGAGAACGAGAGTGATTTCAGAATTAATGGAGTTTTTATAGATATAGATATTCCTAAGTCCAAATTAAAGGGTTTGGAAAGTTTATCGGGAGGAGAAAAAGCTTTAACCGCCATAGCCCTTCTTTTTGCCATAGTTAGTAAGGCTGCTCCGCCACTTATTATTTTAGATGAAATAGATGCTGCTCTCGACGAAGAAAATACTCGACGCATTAGTCTAATGATGAAAGAGCTTTCTTCAAAAACTCAGTTCATAGTTATTACCCATAATCGCATTACCATGTCTGGAGCGGCGGTAATCTACGGGGTCACTGTCGATGAAAACAAAACCTCCCGTATTTTATCTTTAAAGTTTGAAGAAGCTCAAAAATACAATAAATCAGGAGAAGTTTAGAGGTAAATTGGCAAATTAAAGGAAATATGTTAATATCGAGCTGTTAATCAAATATAATTTATAAATAGTTATTTAGTTTATGATAACCCTCAGGTTACAAAGACAAGGAGCCCCTAAAAAAAGTTTTTATCGATTAGTGGCAGTAGATAAAAGAGTTTCTGCAGCCTCTGGTAAGTTCAGAGAACTTTTGGGTAATTGGGATCCTCATTCAAATAAAATTACTTTTAAAAAAGAGAGAATAGCTTATTGGCTTAAATGTGGAGCTCAGACTAGCGCCACTGTTCACAATCTTTTAGTGAGAGCCAAGATACTAGATGCCAAGAAAATAGTGAAGACCAATAAAAAGAAAGAGGCAAAAAAGAAATAATAGAAATTGCTGTTTGACGTTTGAATTATTATCTATTAAAATTACTTAGTTAGCAGTTTACTAACGGTAACTGAAAATCCTAAAGGTCGCGGTTGCTGTCTTTATTTAAAATAGCATATGACTGAATTAGCTGATCAAGAAGTATTAGAACAAATCGTGAAAGCGATTGTTGATAATCCTGACAAGGTCTTGGTAGAACGCAAGATTGACGAAATGGGTGTGCTTTTAACCCTTAGAGTCGATCCTGCTGATATGGGCCATGTCGTAGGACGTGAGGGTGTTACAGCCAAGGCTTTAAGAACAATTCTTAGAGTAGTTGGAGCTAAACATCATGCTCGTATTAACCTGAAAATAGAAGAACCCGAAGGTTCTACTCGTGGACAGGTTGTTCAACCCATGAGCACTGATGATATTGTTGAAGGTCTTAAAATCTAGTTTGTAAAGACAACACAAAAACGGTTCAGCTTTAATTGGCTCGAGCCGTTTTTTAATCGTGTAAGTTATTTTTGATTTAAGATATCCTTGCTATATATGTTTTAAATGCTATATTAATTAAAGAATTTTTGAAATATTAGAACTTTCTGCAATTTATTTTATTATCATGCGTATACACCAACTGGAGGATTCACCAGATTCAAAAAAATATTATTCTGCCTTCACTCTCCTTGAACTTTTAGTTGTTACTGGAATCTTAGGAATTCTCATGGCAGTAACAATCTTAATTATTAATCCAAGCAGTTACACGGCTCGAGCCCGAGATACTAACCGTATTAGTGATATTAAAATTCTACAAAAAGGAGTCCAATTAGTAACTGCCAATGGTTTAACAACTACAATGGGAGATACCACTAAAGTATATCTCTCTGTGCCAAGTCTTAAGGCCGATACTAATCCATCTGCTCCTGATGCCCATGATTGTTCTGATATATCTGGGTTACCAGACATCTCTTCTTCTGGAAAAACATATTATTGTGTTGGCCCTAATGAAATTTCCAATAACGATGGCACTGGATGGTTACCCATTGATCTTACCTCTTCTTCTATAACACCGCCCATTACTAAATTACCAACAGACCCTCTTAATGATTCGGCCAAAGGAGCTTACTATACTTATACTCCTGGCGACAATGATTTGTATGAAATAACTTTTGCTCCCGAGACTTCAAAATATCTAACTGATTATGCTGAAAATGACAGTGGTCAATCTGATACTACTTATGAAGTGGGAACGACTTTAAAAATAACTCCAATCTCTCTAGCTAGTAGATCCTTTACTAACGAGACCACCACAACGACAACCACAACCACAACCACAACGACAACCACAACCACAACAACTACGATTCCTGCTTTTAATAGAGTTTTTGCTTCTTCCGTTACCTATAACGGTAACTTAGGTGGTATCACCGGTGGTGACGCCAAATGTCAGGCTTTGGCTAGTGCTAAAGGTTGGGGCAGTAGTATATGGAGGGCATGGCTTTCTACTCCCACACTTAGTGCCAACGAACATATGATACATTCACCTAATCCTTACGTGTTAGCTGCCAGTACAGGGACAACAGTTGCTAACAATTGGACTGATTTAACTGATGGTTCATTGATCACAAAAATCAATTTATATGAAAATGGAGAAACTAACTCAAGTTATTCCTGGACTGGTACAAACGAAACAGGCAATTTATATTCTTTTAATAGCGTCTATTATCATTGTAACGGCTGGACAGATAGTACTAGCTCATCCAGTGGTGCTGCCGGACATCCTTATGCTAGTTGGTCAGGCAATACCTATGCAGCTTGTAATAGTTTATTCCAAATTTATTGTTTTGAAAACTTTGATTTGACCCCGGAAGTTCCCCCTAACTTTATTGGTATTGGACAAGATAGTAAAGTTATTTTGAACTGGAATGCAGCTACACTTGACGGCAGATCATCGGTTAGTGCTTTTAATATTTATAGAAGTACTTCTTCTGGAGCAGAAACTTTTTTAGCTAGTACTACTAATTATTATTACGAAGATTCGAATGTTTCTAATGGCACTCCTTATTACTACAAAGTGTCTGCTACTAATATCGTAGGGGAGGGTTCCCTTAGCAGTGAAGTTAGTGCTACCCCTACAGCTACGCCGAGTAAGAGAGTTTTTACTTCTTCGACAACTTTTAATGGTAATCTTGGTGGGTTAAGTGGTGCAGACGCTAAGTGCCAGTCTATCGCCAACACTAGAGGATGGGGAGGGGCTACTTGGAAGGCATGGATGTCTGATACTACTGCTACCGCTAATAGCAGGTTAAACCATTCCTCTACATCATACGTTTTAGCTGGTAATCCAACTATAAAAATAGCCAACAATTGGACCGATCTAACTGACGGCTCTCTTATTACAAATAGTATCCTCTATGAGAATGGCAATACTAATTCTGAGTATGCGTGGACGGGTACTACTGCTGCAGGTGAGCTTTATTCCTTTAGTGGCGTTTATTATCATTGCAGCAATTGGACAGATGGCACTAGCGCTTCTAGCGGTGCTGCTGGTAACCCATGCTCTTTTTGCAACTGGTCGGGGCACACTTATCAGACTTGTACGACGTTATTTCACATTTATTGTTTTGAACAGTAATAATATTTAGTGGATTAAAACAAACGGTTCAACTTTAATTGGCTTGAGCCGTTTTTTAATGCTAAAATACGTTGAATAAATTTTCTAAATCAAGCTTATTTTATGTTTCGTTTTGATGTCTTAACAGTTTTACCAGAAAGCCTAGATAGTTACATTAATGCCGCTATAGTTAAGCGAGCTGTTTTAAAAAAGAAAATAAAAATTAATATTTATAATCTACGTGATTGGTCCAGTGATAATTATAAAAGCGTAGATGATCATCCGTATGGTGGGGGAGCCGGTATGATCATGAGGGTAGATATAATATATAAGGCCTTAAAAAAATTAAAGGCGTTAGGATTGAAAAAGAAAGACAAAACAAAGGTAGTTGTATTTGCGGCCAGTGGTCAAATACTTACTCAAAAGAAATTAGAAGAATGGAGCAGACTTCAAAGATTAGTTTTAATCTGTGGGCGCTATGAAGGAATTGATAATAGAGTAGCTGAAAAACTAGCAGATGAAATTATTTCAGTTGGTCCATATGTTTTAACTGGTGGAGAAATACCAGCCTTAACCGTTATAGACGGGGTTACTCGTTTACTTCCAGATATAATTAAAAAAGAATCTCTACAGGAAGAAAGTTTTAGTAATAGTAGAGAAAAAGGCGAATATCCTCAATATACTCGTCCCGAAAAATTTTACCCAGAGACTAAAAACAAGAAAAAACATTGGGATGTTCCCAAGGTACTTTTAGAGGGTAACCATAAAAAAATAGAGGAATGGCGCGCAAACACTACATAGGAATTATTTAGCTTGACAAATTCCTAGATTTCGCTAATATATAGATACTTTTAAATACAAAGCGTAAAAAGATTTTGGCCTAAGCCAAAGCTTAAGTCATTCTTTTTGTGCCTATTTAAAAAGTACAAATAAAAGTTAACAGATATTGAGTTTATTATTAGACTAGGATGTCCACTAAATCTTTTGTTTCTTGGTTAGTAAAATAACCTCCATAATAAAGGATCCCATACACATTATATAGAGGATTTGATCCTGGTCCAGGATGAACGCTGGCGGCGTAGATAAGGCATACAAGTCGTACGGTTTATTTGAACTTTCGCAAGAAGGTTTGAATGGACAGTGGCAAACGGGTTAATAACACCCTGGTACATACCCATAAGATCTGGATAGCCCGTCGAAAGACGGAGTAATACGGAATAGTCCCTTCGGGGTAAAGACGCAAGTCACTTATGGATTGGCCTAGGTCCTATCAGCTAGTTGGCGGGTTAAAGGCCCACCAAGGCTATGACGGGTAGGGGGTGTGAGAGCATGACCCCCAACAAGGGAACTGAGAACGGTCCCTACTCCTACGGGAGGCAGTAGCCGAGAATATTCGGCAATGGGCGAAAGCCTGACCGAGTGACGCCGCGTGCAAGATGAAGTCTTTCGGGATGTAAATTGCTTTTAATTGGGATAAACCCCATGTATTTGGGGATGATAGTACCAATTGAATAAGAGATTGCTAACTACGTGCCAGCAGCCGCGGTAATACGTAGATCTCGAGCGTTATCCGAATTTATTGGGCGTAAAGTGTCTTTAGGCGGTTTTGCTTTTCTTTGATTTATCATAGGAAAGTCGGGCAGGTTTCCTGTTCGATTAGTCCGTTCTCAAATATCCTAGCTCAACTGGGAAAAGGGAATGGAAACGGCAAAACTAGAGGGGGGGTAAGGTTAATGGAACACATAGTGTAGGGGTAAAATCCGTTGATATTATGTGGAACACCAAAGGCGAAGGCAATTAACTGGCCCCTTTCTGACGCTTTCAGACTAAAGCGTGGGGAGCAAAAAGGATTAGATACCCTTGTAGTCCACGCCCTAAACTATGGATGCCAGCTATCTGGAGTATCGACCCTCTAGGTGGCGAAGCTAACGCGTTAAGCATCCCGCCTGGGAAGTACGGCCGCAAGGCTAAAACTCAAAGGAATAGACCGGAGTTCGCACAAGTAGTGGAACATGTGGTTTAATTCGAAGACACACGAGGAACCTTACCAAGATTAGAAATCCATCTGCACATCTCGAGAAATCGAGACTCCTTCGAGGGTGATGGACAGGTGCTGCATGGTTGCCGTCAGCTCGTGGTGTGAATTGTACCCTTAAGTGGGATAACGAGCGCAACCCCTATGTTATGTTATACGTGTCATAACAGACCGCCCCGTTCTGCGGGGAGGAAGATGGGGATGACGTCAAATCAGCATGGCCCTTTGATATCTTGGGCTACACACATGTTACAATGGGAATTACAATGCGTCGCCAAACCGTAAGGTGGAGCTAATCGCATCAAAAGTTCCCCCAGTTCAGATTGAGGGCTGCAACTCGACCTCATGAAGCCGGAATTACTAGTAATCGTGAATCAGATATGTCACGGTGAATGCGTTCTCGAGCTCTGTACTCACCGCCCGTCAAGCCAAGGGAGCTGGGGATACCTGAAAACTGCGTTAAGCGGGATAGGGTAGATTCAGTAACAGGGGCTAAGTCGTAACAAGGCATCCCTAGCGGAAGCTGGGGATGAAACATATTTAAAAGTTTCTCTTTCATCTCTAATGATGAAAAGACTTTAGGTTGATATCGTAAGATAATGGCGTTGATCTCGGGCCATGAAGCCGAGATTTGGGATCCTATATTATGGAGTTTAGACCATGGAATTTTTCCGTGGTTTTTTCGTTTTTTAATTGTATTATAATTATTGTTTGTTATAATGCTTATGAAGATTTTATATAATAATGAATTTTAATAAAAAAGGATTTACTCTAGTTGAACTCTTAGTTGTTATGGGTATTTTAGGAGTTTTGATGTCGGTCACTATTTTGGTGATTAATCCAGCTGAGTATTTAAGAAGAGCCCGTGACACTCAAAGGGTTACCGATTTAAATACTCTAAACAACGCCATCAATCTTTACATAGCCAATAATCATAATATTTTAGATTTAGTTATTCCTCAGGATTGTTACTTCAGCGCCACTAACGGATTTCTTACTATTGACGGCAGTGGTTATTGTGCTAATGGTTATTATACTTCAAATACTTCTAGGGCCACTGACGGAACAGGTTGGCTTCCTATTAATTTAGATATAGACGGCAATTCACCTTTTAGTGCTTTACCAATAGACCCTCAAAATGATGTTATGTATTATGAAGTTGTAGCGAATGCTACAAATAACACATTCGCTAATTTATTTTTTCCAAAGGCTTCCGCTTATATGGGAGGTGGCGGATCTTATACTTATCAATATTTTCATAGTTATGGCTTTACAGCTGCGGTCGATGGCACTTATAAGCTAGTAACTAAAATGGAGTCGCAGTCTTATACTAATCAAATGGCAAATGACGGAGGGACCTCAGAAGAATATTATGAAACTGGTTCGGGGATTTCTCTTCCTATAGAACCTGGTCCATCTCCCACAACTACCACCACTACTCCACCAGGCCCCAAACAGATTTTTGTTACCACTGGAACATGGAATGGCAATTTAGGAGGACTTACTGGCGCAGCTGCTAAATGTCAAACAGCAGCAATTAACGCGGGTTTAAGCGGTACCTATGTAGCATGGCTTTCAGGAGATGGTTATTATGCTAGTGACTATACATCATCTGCTAATTATTATATTTTAGTAGATACCACCCGGGTTGCTGATAGTGAAGAAGATCTTACTGATGGGACCTTACAAACAGCCATAAATAAAGATGAGTATAGTAATGCGAGAAACACAGCCGTATGGACTGGGACTGATTCCATGGGCTATGATTCTGGATATACCTGTACTGATTGGACCAATTCTACTAGTGGTATTTCAGGTACAGCTGGACTTTCTTCGGCTGCTGACCAGACCTGGACTGACAACGGAACGGCTGCTTGTAATTCTTTAAAAAGTTTATATTGCGTTGAGCAATAATTAATCTTTTCTCATCTACGACTACGTGCTATAATAAAAAATACTTATAACAACAATTTAAGAATGGAAAATACAGTTAATCCAAATCAAAGTAAAAAATTAGTTCTTCTTGTAGAAGATGATCCTTTTTTGAGTAATATTTTAATGATGAAATTACAAAAAGAAGGACTCAATGTTATTCATGCGGTGGATGGAGATGATGCTTTAACTAAACTTAATGAAGGGGAGTATGAAATGGTTCTATTAGATTTAATTCTACCTAAAAAGAATGGTTTTGAAGTGCTAGAAACTATGCGTAGAGATTCTCGTTTTGAAAATACCCCCGTTATTATTGTTTCCAATTTGGGCCAGGACAGTGATATGGAAAAGGCGAGAAGCTTAGGGGTCATCGATTATATTGTCAAAGAAAGGCTTTCTATAGACGACCTAGTAAACAAGGTAAAATCAGAGATCCCTCAAACCACTGTTTAAATATTGACAAGAAGTTTTTTTCTTTCTACAATTAAGAAGTAATCGTTTATTGGTGATGGGTCGATGAAACCACTCAGTGGAGAAAAGACCAATAAATAATTGTTAGTTTATTTATTTTATATATAAAAATTTTAAAAACATAGTTTTTTATTTTATGCCTAATAATAAAAAAGGTTTCACTCTCATCGAACTCTTGGTAGTTATGGGAATCCTCGGTATTTTAATGGCTGTTACCATCTTGGTAATTAATCCTGCCGAATACTTAAGACGTTCTCGTGACACCC
>JBAQYG010000008.1:0-16914 GCA_049299915.1 Minisyncoccia bacterium
AGGCACTACTCCCCCGAATTTTTTATGAACTTTAATTTGACTAGAAATAACACTGGCTATTTTTTTAAAATGAGGTTCCTTCAAATCACCCGTAGCTTCTATAAGAGCTATGGCCGTATCATCACAAGAAGTTTCTATTCCTAGAATAAACATAAAAAATAAAAAATTCAGCTAGTAGAATGAATTCTATAATAGCACAGAATTATCCTTGCCTCTAGCGTTCCCACGAAAAATTGTGACCAAAAGAGCCCCAAGCGGCCACCTTCTTATAAATAGGACGTAAGAGATTAAATCTTTTTATAATGGCTGATGGACGTAAGTCATAACCTTCTATGTTTTTAATCCTGCCATCACATATTACTTGGGCCATTAAGGGTTGATCGTAGCCTATAACATAAGCTAGACGTACTAGAACTTCATGGGCTTTATATTTTTTTAAATAATCCAAGGCAATTTTTCGAGCCATATAGGCACCACTCCTATCAACTTTAGAGGGGTCTTTCCCTGAAAAAGCCCCTCCACCTACTGGTACCCTTGGACCATAACTATCTATTACAATTTTTCTTCCTGTTAAGCCAGTATCAACTTCAAATCCTCCGCAATTCCAATCTCCAGCTTGATTAGCATATATATTATCAGCCTTCAATTTGTTTTCTTTTAAAAATAGTTGAATAAGTTTTTCTAGATTTTCTTTTTTAATACTTTGAAAGCTAGCAACAAGAGAAATTATTTTTTTATCACTTAAAGTAATTTGAGTTTTACCATCAGTAGGATTTCTTTTATAAATAAATTGGCACAGACTTCTTGCTAAATAATATTCTTGAGGAATATAGGCTTTATTTTCATCACAAGCATAGCCAATCATTATCCCCTGGTCTCCGGCGCCACCATTATCTACGCTATAGCTAATTTCTGGACTTTGTCTAACTACATTCTCTATTATTTTGTATTTGCTAGCTTCTGGGCCCGAAAGGTCATGTACAATCAATTGGTAATTAATCCGAGCCTTGCTAGTAATTTCTCCCATAAAGACTATCTGATTATGACCACCCATTACTTCTATGGCTACTCTGCTTTTTTTATCTTGTTTTAAGCAAGTATCTAAAACTACATCCGCTAATTGGTCACAGATTTTATCGGGATGCCTAGGGCTTACACATTCGGCTGTATAGATTTGTGTCATATAAAATAATAAAAATTAATAAGACCAATTAAAAAAGCCACCTTAAAGGTGACTAAATTATATTTCCATATATTTTTTATCATTCCTCTAAGGGATAGATTTAGCACTTTATCTTTAAGACAAGTTGCTGGCGGTTCATTGGGCTATTTCCCTCCCCGCTCTCTTGATAAAACTTTTTAAATTGTTGCAACTAATATATCACTAATTCCACTGAATTGAAAATAAATTTGATTTTTCTTTATTCAAATTTACTTATAAAATAATTAGCGAGTTCATTTATCGCCACCCTATCTTGTTTCATAGTATCTCTATCTCTCACTGTTACTGCCTTATCATTAAGAGTCTCGAAATCTATGGTAACGCAATAAGGAGTGCCTATTTCATCTTGTCTTCTGTAGCGTTTACCAATGCTTTGGGTTTCATCATAATCACAGGTGTATTTTTTAGCTAAAATCTCAAAAATTTCTTGAGAGACAGAACTTAATTCTGTTTTTTTAGATAGGGGTAAAACAGCAATTTTATATGGGGCTAGAGTCTTGGGCAATTTTAAAACAATTCTAGAAGCGTCTTCTCCCTTGGCATCGGGCACAGCTTCTTCCGTGTATGAATTAGCGAGTACTGCTAGGAAGGTTCTTTCTACACCGAAAGATGGCTCTACTACGTGAGGTAAATATTTTTCACCCGTTTCTTCGTCCGTATAAGTCATTTCTACGCCACTGGCAGTTTGATGATTTTTTAAATCAAAATCGGTTCTATAGGCTAGACCATAAAGCTCGCTCTGGCCAAAAGGATATTTGTATTCTATATCGACAGTTCTTTTAGAGTAATGAGCCAAAGCTTCTTTTTCTATTTCATGAAAATGCAAATCTTCGTCTTTAAGGCCAATTAGTTTGAGCCAAGTTTTAATATCTTCTAACCATTTTTCAAAAATAGCTTCCCAACCAGTGGGCTTAATAAAATACTCTATTTCCATCTGTTCAAACTCACGGGTTCTAAAAATAAAATTACCTGGAGTGACTTCGTTTCTAAAAGATTTTCCAATCTGACCTACTCCAAAAGGAATTTTCTGTCTAGTAGTATTTAAAATATTTTTAAAATTAATAAAAATACCTTGAGCTGTTTCTCCTCGAAGATAAGCCAATGATTTATCATCTTTAATAACACCTAAATGAGTTTCGAAAAGAAGATTAAAGCTTCGTGCATCTGTCCAATCACTCTTTCCACAATTAGGACACTTCAATTTTTCTTGGGTAATAATATCGGAAAGTTCCTGCAAACTTTTACCACCTATATCTATCTTCAATTGTTCCTCTATAAGATTATCGGCTCTGAAGCGACTATGACAGCTCTTACAATCTACCAAGGGGTCGTTAAACACTTTGACGTGGCCACTCGCTTCCCATACTTTAGGATTTAAGATTATAGAACTATCCAGCCCAACCATATCCCTACGGCTGGTAACAAAAAAATTCCACCAAAGTTTTTTGATATTATTTTTGAGTTCTACTCCAAGGGGTCCATAATCCCAAGCATTGGCTAAGCCACCATAAATATCGGAACTTGGATAAACAAAGCCTCGGCGCTTAGCCAGGTTCACTATCTTATCCATCGGGCTCATTTGAACGTTTTCTTCCATAGAATAATTGAATAATTATGGCCTGACTATACCATCTCCCAAACCAAAGCTCAAATCCGATAATGGTATGTCAGAAGTTTTTAAAGCAGGCAGACTAATATTATAATTTTCTTGAGTAAAGGCATCGGTTGCTTGAATACTGGTACTACCCATGAAGTCTATAGAAGAATTAACATCTGTAAGAGACGGTTTAACAGCTACCTGAAAAATTCCTTCCATCGCTTTAGTAATATTGCCACTATTGGCAGCTACTATGGGAATCGTCCAGGAAACTGTGCGAGTAGCTTCGTCATAGCTAGGAGCATTAGTGCCATAATTGCCAGCTACTTTATTGGTAAAGTATACTTCAGCAGGTAAAACAGAACTTACCTTTACATCATTTAAATTATTACTGAAGTTTTTGATCTTCCAATGAACAGAAAAAGTAGTTGTTTGGTCAGCTCGCAGTGGCACTGGACCGCTATTAGCAAAATTAGAAATAATGTCTCTATAGAAAACTGTTTGAGTTAAAACGGGCTGACTATTGATTTTAATATTCACTTCGGCATTAGCAGCTAAAGCACCTAAATCTTCAACAGTATTATCGGTGGTCGCTTCGCCAACTATAGAAAGGAGGAAGTTTTGATCAGTATCTTTTTTAATGGGATAGGTAGTAGTCACTGGTAAAGAGAAATTAAGGATGCCTTCTCCCCCAGGTTGAACGATTAAAAGCGAAGGTGTGTTACCACTATTCCAGATAAGAGTTTTATTCTTGGAACTAAAAAGACCTTTTCCTGGCTGGATCTTTTTGAAATCGAACATAGTTCCATCGAAAGTCATTTTAATAACAACGCTTTTGATGGCTTCAGTGTAATTATTTTTATAATGGACTTTCACATCCAACTTATCCCCTAAGTTAGCGTTAATAACCTGATTGTCATTTACTAAAATATCAAAGGCCAAGGGGTTCTGAACTAGTTGAGTGGCTAAACTATCATTCTTGCCTAAAATCACAGAGCTACCTCCAAAAATAGTTTTTAAAGAAACTACAATTTTTTGAGTAGAGCCTTCTGTCCCTTTAAAAATTCCTTTAAGGTTGATTATACCCTGTCCTCCGGCTGGTAAGTTACCTATATCCCAAGAATTACTACCAGTGGTTGGTCTGGGATTAGATTCTGCTAAAATAAAATTTTCTGGCCAGATAACTTCTAAAGAAACTTTCTCCATAGCCTGAGGAGAACGATTTTCCCAACGAAGACTTATGGGGACAGCTTGGCCATCTAAAACTTTTTGAGGGACATCTCCTTCTAAGACAAACAGAGAATCTCTTAAAATAACTGGAATATTATCCGTTATTTGGAAGGGAGAAGTAATACCACTTGCTTGATATCTTAAAACAGCTTTAAGCTCTTTAGCACTTCTGGGCTCGCCTACGATTAGAAGTTCTATGGTTTTATCAAAAATACCCCCTTTTTCCACTTCCCCAAGATCTAAACCTACTTTTGACACATCGGGCTTTTCAGACCATTTCACTCCTTCGGGTAAATCAATACTGATATAAGCATTTTTAATAGAGAGACGTGTTTGATTTTCAAGATGAAGCGTATACTCATTAACCGAACCAGCTTCAACAGAATTGGGACCTTCAAAATTAAAACTCACTCCCCTGTTCTGAAACACTCGCCATAGGCCAAAACTAGCAAGGCCTATTACGAGAGTTATTGCTATACCAATGGCTATTCCTACTGGAGAAATTTTTGGATGAACGTGATGAACAATCTTTGTTTCAGACATAAATTAAGAATATAAAAGAGATATTATACTTCCTATTATAACTTAAAAATTTTACCTAGCCAAGGAAACTCTACTCAAGGGAAGGGATATCTTTAATAATTTTAGTAAATATGGTATTCCAACTCTTAAATTCTTTTTGCCAATATTTAGGAAATTCTGTTTTTTCAAAAAATTTTAAAGCTTCGGGGAAATTTTTCTTCTGGCAGAGGGCCAAAAGCCATTTGGCAGTTAATCTATTTTCTAACAATAATTTATTCTCCTCTAAACCATAGCCCAAAATATTTACCAATTTCACTATAAAATAATAGTAAGCCAAATGTTTTTGCCAAAGAGAAGAATCTTTTTTTGCTAAAACTTCTTCTGTGTCTAAAAAGCCTCCGATAAGTTTAAAGATTTCAATATCTGGTTCTGGGGCTAAAATAAGCTTATTGGCTAAATCCATTCCTCTTAGGGCTAGGTTAAGAGAAGTAAGGTTTCCTTTGATTTCCAGGTACTGGGCATCTGATAAGGCACTCGTCAGTTTAAGGGTTTGACCCTCGACTAAAGAAACTGAGGCTTTGGCTGGCCTCTCTAAATATCCACTAAGTTTGGCTAAGGGTTTCCTAGCTCCTTTGGCGACAAACTCGATTTTGCCATATTTTTTACTGAAAACAGTGTAAACTCTATCGAAGTCTCCTTGATTACGACTTTTAAGAACGTAGACGAGGGTATTCAGTATCATAAACCTACTATACCACAAAAAAAGGCAAAATTACCCCTTCTTTCCCCCTCTATTGACAAAAATATGGTACCCGTGATAGCATATGACTAATAGCTCCCACTAAGGGAGTTTTTTGATTGCCCTAATTTAAATTATGTTTTATGGAGGTTTCCTCTATTATAGACACACTTAAACAAGCAAATCTCAAGAAAATCAGTGTTTTAGGCCTTTTAGCCGCCTTCTTATTGGCTAATATCTGGGTTAAACCAGCCCTTGGAGACTGGCCACCCGACCAAAAGGGAGAAAATAACGTCGTTTTTAAGGAAGTAGAAAAAGTGGCAAAAACCATGAAAATAGTGGTTACCGCCTACTCTTCTACTGAAGCCCAAACAGACGACACTCCTTTTATAACCGCTTCCAACACTCTTGTTAGAGACGGTATTATAGCTTCCAATCTATTACCCTTTGGAACTAAAGTTAGGTTTCCTGAGCTAAATCCTAAAAAGATATATATTGTTGAGGATCGTTTAGCTCTCAAGAATAGCCATAAGGTTGATATCTGGTTTCCTAGCGTTGAATCTGCCTTAGACTTTGGCGTAAAGGTATTAACAATGGAAGTTCTTCCTTAAGATTTCTATTCATTAAAAAACGACTCCATTCGAGTCGTTTTTTTAGTGCATTAATCTATTTCTTTTTTGTCGTTATCTTCATTAATGAATAAACCTTGCCTCCCTAGGGTAATGAAAAATCTGAATATATTCTGAGTAGTTTTAATAGTTTCCTTGAGATACCTTGTTATGGTTATCTTTATCCAAAAATAAAAAGCTATGACAAGACCAATAATTGTGAAAAATACTGTTATACCTCGATTGGTTAAACTAAAGGCAAGAGCTATTGCTTGGGGAGTTTGAAATCCCAATATACTAAAAGCAGCTATTTGGCCTAGTTCTAAAACCCCTAGTGCAGCCGGAACAGGTACTAAGAAGGCTAGATACAAAAGAGACCAAACAACAACATATTGAGGGAAGGTTAGGACGTAACCCATGCCGGCTAAAAGGAACCACCACATAAGGGCACTGATAAAAATATCTCCTACGGCCAAAAGAGTACCCTTGAATACTGCACTCTTACCATTATTAAAAACTAAAGCCATTTCCTCCCTTAAACTTCTAACGAATTTTTCTAGCTTATTAAGGACGGTCCATCTTTGAATCTTAGTAAAAAAACTATTTTTACTCCTCCCCTCAGTTTTTATGCGAGATACACCAAACCAAAGAATGGTGAGGATGGAAATAGTAAAAATCAAAATTACAAAAAGGATAATAAAAATACCTATCTGGGGAGCATTTATATAGCGAATTAAACTATAAACAGTACCAAAGAAAACAAAAAAACCTAATACAGCAAAATGGATTAATTCCTCTACCAATATGGTAGCTGTAATTTTTTTGTAGTTTTCTTGGTTTCCATCTGCCGCTACTAAAACTTTAACTGATTCTCCTCCAGCTAAAGCTAGAGGAGTTAAATAATTGAAAGCATTACCAGCCAAACGGGCTAAAACCATTTGTTTTACAGAAATTTTTACCCCTTGCTTATTATTAAAAATTCGCCATCTAATAATGGCTAAAACAAAGGCAACTAAATAAGCTAGTAAAACTAAACCTAGAGTTTGAAAACTAAGAGCGTGCCAAACGGTTTTAAGAGAAAGAACATCAACTTTTTTTAAAGCATAACCAAAAACTAAAGAACCGAGAACAAGAGATATGAGAAAGCCAATAAATCCTTTCATAAATTTCATTTAAAAAACTCGATTGTAATCGAGCAGGGATAATCTTACCCAAATTCCTTTATAGTGTCAAACAAAAAGGGAGTGTCGCCTATGCAACACTCCCGATGATTACTCTTGTAGAATTCTCTTGAACCCATTTCTACGATGGGCAAGTTGAAAGGGCAGGTAAAACCAAAGATTTGCAAGCTCGTACAACCAATAGACAAGCCTGTATTTGGTTACCAGCTGACCACTGTCACCCCCATCTACATCAGTGGGGACATAGGTGATATCAACATCCATTCCGGTCAATTTGGATATATACTGGAGAGCTATATCCAGTCTATGCCAATGGCCTGGACGATCGCAAACGATGATATTGACCCAATGACACTGCTTGACCAGACGAAGAATCTCCAACGCGTTTCCGCAAGTCTTATCGTAGAAGGCCCAGTCTTCCAATATATAGTTCAGATACCGAATCCTGGAAAATAGGTCTTCACGATTTTGGCTTTCGAGATATCCATGTATCCATTTGTACATGGGTTTCTTCTGAAATACTTTTGGGGAACTTTTCGGCAGAAAACCCATCCCCGAGCAAGCGATCTCAACAGATTCGCCGTGCTTCGTCATGTCCAGAAACAAATCCACACCCTTCTTGAGACCAGCCATCGTTTGAGACCCTATTTCGTCCTTTGTCTTACTAAAAGCAAAAGCTACAACAACTATACCAGTCTTGCCATGATTCTTCATTCCATCCTCCTTATCATGTTGTCACTGAACGATACTGGTCATCCATCCGCGGCGTAATGTGCTTTCTGCCGATCAAAAAAATTAGAACATTCATCGGCATCATGTTTAGCAGCTTCCCTGTCTTTCACCTCTTTCTTGGCGAAAGTCTTTATAGCTTCAAGACCTTTGTAACGAGCCCCGAACATTGTGAGGGTCGGAAAAGTAGTAATACCGAACTCGTCTCGGTAACCTGAGAACTCACTTTCCTTTACCTTCACTAGTTTGAACTGTATTCCTGCCGTCTTCAAAACTTCGACAGCACGGTCTGATGCAGTCCATCCTTCAACAACATATAGTCTCATTTATTCCTCCTTACGCTTGTTTTAACGTCACATTGGACGAAAACGCATCTATTGTATAAGAACTAGATCATTTAAATTATAACACTTATATATATTACCGTCAACAGAATCCGACTCAACTTAAAACCCCCTGTTTTAAACAGGGGGCTACAAAAATCTTTTTCTTTAACGAATCATTTTCAAGAATTCGTCTTCAGTGACCAGCTTACTTTCTATTTCTTTTCTTAACTTAAATTCAAGTTTATTTTCTTCTACAGTCTTCTTACTAATAACTACTCTGTAGGGACAACCAATAAGGTCGGCATCTTTTAACTTAACCCCAGCAGTAACGTCTTCCCTATCATCATATAGCACTTCTATACCAGCTGTTGTTAAATTAGTATAGAGTTTTTCAGCTGTTTCTCTAACCTTACTATCTTCTAAATTTAAACCAATTAAATGAACATTGAAGGGAGCGATATCTTTAGGCCAAACAATACCTTTGTCATCGTGATTAATTTCTACGGATGTGGCGAGTAGTCTACCCAAACCAATTCCATAGCAACCCATAAGCACTAATTCTTTTTTACCCTCTGGGCTAGTAAAAGAAACATCCATTTTTTTAGAGTAAGTAGTACCTAATTGAAAGATGTGGCCAACTTCTATGGCTCTAATTTCTTTGACATCGGTACTGCCGCACTGAGCACAAACAAGTTTTTTTTCTTCTCCCTCTTTGAAGGTTTCGAAGTTGGCAGCCCAATTACATTTTTGACACTGAGCAATTCTATCTTCCCCTATTTCAGTCACTGCCATGAATTCATTACTTACGGCGCCACCAATGCTACCAGAGTCAGCCGAAACTATAACTGGCTCTATTCCGCAACGATTAAAAATATTGGTATAAGCTTGTTTAGCTTGGGCATAAAAATCGTCCAAACTTTTTTGGTCTGTATGAAAGCTATACAAATCCTTCATCCAGAATTCTCTTGTACGTAATAATCCTCCGCTAGAACGCTTTTCGTTTCTAAACTTGTCCTGAATGTGATAAGCGGAAAAAGGTAAATCTTTATAGCTATGAATAAACCTTCTGGCAATATCAGAAATAATTTCCTCGTGAGTTGGAGCTAAACAAAATTCTCTATCAAATTGATCCGTTACTTTGAAAAGGGGCGGAACAAAGGCTTCCCAGCGACCACTTTCTTCCCATAGATTCTTAGGATTTAAAACGGGCATTAGAAGCTCCTGCCCACCGATATTATTGATTTCTTCTCGAATAACCTCAGCTATTTTTTGATGAACTCGAAAGCCTAAGGGTAGAAAACTATAGATACCAGCAGCTAAGGCACTATCAACAAATCCGCCTCGAAGGAGAAGGAGATGGCTCTGGGCTTCTACACCATTAGGAGTTTCTTTTATACTTTTTCCCAATAGGTTTGAATATCTTTGGCTGAAGGCTTTTTTCATAAAATAATTAATTACAAAATCCTAACACAAAATCCTTCTTTTTAGAAGAAAACAAAATTTATAAATTATATCTATGGTCGTACGATTTTTAGATCAGCTTCCGTTAAGTCAATGATAGTAGATGGTTGTGATTCTTCCAAATCACCTGCATTTATAATTAAATCTGGTTGCATTTCCTTGTTTTCAAATTGTTTCAAGATCTCGTCTATCTTTGTTGACGATGGTTCTCCGGAAATATTGGCCGAAGTACCAGATAGGGGCAGATTTATTTTTTCTAGAAGCAAGTTTATAAATGAATAAGATGGAACTCTAAGGGCAATTGTTTTATTTTCCACTCCGAAAATATTGATACTATCTTTTCTTTCTAGGATAGTAGTAACTTTTCCCGGCCAATTTTTCTCTAAATACGATTGCTGCTCTTGAGAAATAATCGCCAATTCTTGCGCCATGACTATGTCCCTCACAAAGATTGGTAAGGCTTTATCTTCTGACCTGTCTTTTATTTTATAAAGTTTCTTTATAGCCAACTCGTTTGTAGCATCGGCTAGCATACCATAAACCGTATCTGTTGGAGCCACAATAACCCCATCCTCTTTTAAGATTTGTATGGTAGCCGTAATAATCTCCGAAAGATTGTCTGGTGTTAGTAATAATATTTTCATGATTAATAAGTTTTATATCGAATCATCGTATTTAAAGCCTACCATAGAAATTTCCTTTTTAAAAATAAAACGAGCCATTTGATTGACTCGTTTCATATGTGTGCCCGGGGTGGGACTCGAACCCACACGGCTTGCGCCACAGGATTTTAAGTCCTGCGTGTATACCATTTCACCACCTGGGCAAATACCTTGTTCTCGTCCATACGAGGATAAGGGGAGGCCTGGGCGAGACTTGCACTCGCGAATCGCGGTTTTGCAGACCGCTGTGTTAGCTACTTCACCACCAGGCCGGTTATATAGTATTTTTACTTTATTGTGATTTCTTTGTCAATCACTTATCGTTATCTTTCATCTTTTTCAACTCCCTATCGACTATGTCTGCATTTACCAGTCCGTGATCTTCGACAAAATTTAATTTAGGAACGGGCTTCATGTATAGCTTTTTGCCAAGAGTTGTTTGAAATTCTCCTTTTGTTTTTTCCAATTCTTTTAAGATGTTGGCCATTTCGCTTTCAGGATAAACAGAAACTCTTACATTGGCAACATTAAGATCCTTTGGAACATCAACACTGGTCACAGTGATTAGTGTGTCTGGTCTTCTGTTAATCTCCTTGTCTATGAGGAGACACAATTCTTGTTTTATTAATTCTCCCACCCTTAAGACTCTGTAGCTCATTTTAGCGATTAAAGAAATAAAGATCGTCTCCAACTATTAAATCATTCTTTGATTCTACCACTACGCCACATTCTTTTTCACATTCAACTTTATCCACGTCTCCTTTATTATGCTGTAGATTAATAATTTTACCCTGACCTATTCTCTTCTCTTCCCGCATGATATCAAAACGAGCTTTAAGATTTAAGCAGCCCTTGGTCACTTCTCCGCCGACTAATTGGTTGCCATGCACTGGATTAAATACTTGTAAGATATGTAAAATACTATTGGGCTCTATAACTTTATTTTTATTCTTGGATTCTTGAACTATTTGGGTTACAAAATCTATTATTTGATATAGGATATCTGCCTTAAATATTTTTAAACTATTATTGGAAAGAAAACTAGTAGCAGCAGCTTGTTCTTTAACCCTGAAGGCAATTACTGTGGCTCCAGTGAAAAAAGCTAATTTAACATCTGTTTCATTTAAGTCCCCTACTTCTACTTTGAGATAGTTAAATTTAACACCTTCAGCTAAAGCTATTTTATCTAAACTAGAAGTAATCGGCTCTAGAGAACCATCAACATCAGATTTAATAACAAAATTAAAAATATTTTCTTCTAAGCAGGCAGTACTTTCTGCTTCGGCTATATTCTTCTGACAAATTAAACTTTTTTCTTCGGCTATTTGTTTAGCTAAATTTCTATCTTCTTTAAGAATTTCATTTAAAGTTTCTCTTTTACCGGCATAGAACTCTTCTCCTACTAAAGGTACACTATCAAATCCAGTTACCCTCACCGGCATAGAGGCTTGAGAAGAAGGAATATTTTCCCCTTTAAAATCTTCTATGATTTTGGCCTTACCCTCAGCACTAACTGTGGCCACATCATCCCCCTGCTTGAGGATTCCGTCTTTCATAAGAATAACAGCGCTATTACCTCTCTGCTTATCTAACCAGCTTTCTATAACTATACCTTTTGTTTGAGCTTTCAAATCTGTTGTAAGGTTTTCCATGTCAGATAGAAGAAGAATTAAATCTAATAATTCCTCTATACCCTTTCCTTCTTTGGCAGAAATTAAGTTAACTGGTATTTCTCCGCCCCAATCTTCTACAAAAACCTTATTATCAGCTAATTGTTTCTTTATATTTTCAACGTTAATGTCGGGTCTGTCTATTTTATTAATAGCTATAACAAAAGGAATTTTGGCCTTTAAAATATGACCCAAAGCATTAAGAGTTTGGGGCATCACTCCTTCGTCAGCTGCAATTACAAGAACAGCTATATCGGCTACTTGAGCTCCTCTAGAACGCATCTCTGAAAAAGCCTCGTGACCAGGCGTATCTAAAAAGGTAATCTTTCTATCGGTAGTAGTACCATTAACGTCATTAGCCTTAACAATGGCTTCATAGGCACCTATATGCTGGGTAATAGCTCCACTTTCCTTGGCAGCTACATGAGTATGGCGAATATAATCTAAAAGGGTGGTTTTGCCATGATCAATATGCCCCATAATGACTACTACAGGAGCCCGAGAGATTGTATCCAAATTTTTAGTTGTGTTTTTTTCTTGTTTTACAGCCATATGAGATCTTTACGGTTTTAACTTGCGCACGAGAGTATATCAAAAAAAGCTAGAAATAACAACAAAAAACGCCTTAATTAGGGCGTTTTAGTTAAGAATTTTAGGTAGCTGTCTACTTAAAGAGATTTTGCCAATAATGAGAAAATATTATGACTCCCGAGGTGGCGCTTAAAATACAGAAAACAAGGACTACTCCAGCGGCAATATCCTTAAGTGCTTTTACCTTTAAAGAATAACTGGGTTCTAGAAAGTCAGCCACCCTTTCCACAAAGGTATTAAACATTTCCAAACCTAAAACTATTCCTATAAGCATCAAAATTAGAGCCCAATGGGTTGGGGTTAGGCCTACTAATATACCCATAGCAATAACCAGGGTAGCTATTACTAGCATTATTTTAAAGCTCCTTTCTTTTAAAGCAATGGCTATACCTCTAAAAGCGTGTTTAAAACTATGGAAAATACTTTTTGAATAAGGGCTCATATGAAAAGCAATTTTTCTAAATAAGATTTAACTTCTAATTGTTTACTTAAGGAATTTTCTAATTCTATCGCCATATAAGGAGAAAAGAAATTTTGCCAATTTTTAACATAATCAACTTCGCTGAGATTGTTCAAAATATGAGAATCATTCCGTTGTTCCCCAACCTCTTCATTCGTTTTGGTCTCCAATTTTATCGCGCTGATATGGTTCATTAGCACAGGGTAACGTTGCAAAATTGGCAAATTATGAGCGTATCGTTTTTTATTATTTATCCTATCGTTTTCCATGTGGGAGATATCTAAACAAATACCTCCAAACTTTTTAAGAGTTTCTTCTTGCAGTGGTACTATAGTATTTTCTACGCCAATCCGCGAAGAAAAAGTCCCATAATAATATGGAGCAATATATTGGGCTGGATCGTGGATATTAAATACTTCAGTACCAAAAGTATTATGCAAAAATTCTAATTCTTTGAGAGGCATATCCCCTTTCACATGAGCAAAAGGTACGCTATTTATATGATGAGCTAAGAGTAAATCGTAAAGTTCCTGTCTTTCTGATAAATCTAAACAAGTAACAAAAATGGCTAATTCTTTAATTCCCAAATCATCCGCTTCCTTAGGTTTACTCCGCCAATTGGAACCCTCTGTCGTAGTAATCGAAATTAAAATTTTTGGTATCATTGATATTTTTGGAATGTAATAAGGTATTTTCACGACACAAGGCGGAGGGGGTGAGATTCGAACTCACGATACCCTTGCGAGTATAACAGTTTTCAAGACTGTCTCCTTAAACCACTCAGACACCCCTCCATGTAATAAAATCTCTTTATTCTATCAAAAGAACTGATTTTTGAAAAATTAGAAATATATCTTATCCAAATAAGAGCGTGCAGCCTGAACATCTTTCAAAACATCGGTAGAGCCTATTAAAATGATTCCGATGTTTCTTTCTGCGCCATTCAAATTAAATTTGAAAACAAAAAGAGAGGTCGATAGACCCAAACTATTTTGTTCTGTAAATCCGCCTATGAAATTAGGATCTTCTGAAAAAAGATTTTTATTTTCTATTTGAGTAAACTTTGATTTACCAAAGTTTTTATAAATCTGTCCTCTGGAAATATTCAACATCCATAAGCGGTTATTGAATAAGTAGCGTATTAAGTAAAACAGATCCTCTGAAGTAGAAAAATTACCATTTTCTCCTCCGTAAGAATCTATTACGGTGGTATTACTCATTCCTAAAGAAAGGGCTCTTGTTTTTAGAATACTCAAGTAATTTCTGTTGAAGCGTAATGCCAGAGCTTCACTAGCATCGTTACTATGTCCTACTAACAATGGATAATATAAATCAAAGAAAGTAAATTTTTCTCCCAAATTAAGATCAGCTGTATTCCCTGGGGGCAGAAGCATTTTTTCATTGATATACAGCTTATCTATGATATTAGGGTCAAAGCTTAAGCGTAATAATTCGCTAGCGGCAATACCAGTTAGAAGTTTATTAACGCCAACTATGGGATAAATCGTTTGAGGTTCCTTGGCTATGAATATTTGGCTATTATCTAAATCAGCTACTAAATAACTTTGGGCAGTAAGTTTGGGAGCAGTTAAGTTTATTTTTTGAGTTCCATTGGTATTTTCAGGAGAACCTCCTTCTAATACTAAAACAGGGACGTTAACAGACACTGTTTCGAACAATTCTTTAGCATCTGCGGTTTTTAAATTAATACAACCGCTACTATAATCAGCGCCAGTCAAACTGCCATCGCTGTAATAAGGGAGACCATGAATATAATAATTCCCTTGGAATCTTAGACTATAAGGCATAAAGACACCTCCCAAAGACGAATAGTGCTCTCTCTCTCTTCCCCTTACCTCAAATAAACCCACAGGTGTTTCTCCCCAATCATTCTCTTTCCCCTTTACTAAAATTGGATAGTCTTTAATAATTTCTCCATTCTGATAGAGACGAACTGCCATATCACTAAGATTTACTTCTATAAAACCAACTTTACTACTTATTAATTCTTCTTTTTTATCCTGCAAACTGCTTAATTTGAAATTGGTTTGAGCTATCTCACTAGAAATGGGCAAAGCTAAAAAGGCAGTCAATTTACTGGTTACAAATTTTTCTGAATAAAAATAGCTGTAAAACAAAAATGCCGCTACGATAGCGACCTGGGCTGAACGCACTAATAGGTTTCGGATAAAATGGGACTTTTTCATGGCTTTAAGCGATAATAGCAGAACTAGAAAAACAAGGCAAACACCTAGAGTTCTTTTAGCTTCATAAGAACTTGTAGATTATCTTTGGGACCCATTTTGTTTCTTCGAATTGCTCCGCAGCGCAGACATTTATGAATCACGAAATAAGTACCACTTCTTTTGACTTCATAATCAATGGGCATCATGGCTCCTTCACATTTATTAGCTCTATCCCCTGGATTATTATCTACATGCTTGCTCCACAAACAATAAGGGCAATGGTTTGTATACCCATTTCCTGTTATTTCTTGGCCGCAATGTTCACATTTGAAATTTTCTATCTTTCTTTGAAATTGGGGTGTTCTAAAATCCATAGAGAAGCTAATTTCTCTAATAATAGATTAAAAAATCGTTTTTTACAAAAACAACATAATATGTTAAGATTTTTCGATTCCAAACTTTGCATTTAAGTTTCAATCGTTTAAGTATTCATGGTGGGTTGGCTGAGCGGTTTAAAGCAACGGTTCGCTAAACCGTCGGGGCTTAAAAAACCTCACAGAGGTTCGAATCCTCTACCCACCGCCCATATTTTAAAAGTTTAACTTTAAAATTTAAATGGAAACTGTTCCTAAAAATAAGAAGGTAAAAAAAGTTGTAAAACCCAAGACTGTTAAGAAAAAGGCTGTCTTAGAAACCGTTGAAGTGGAGAAGGTTTTACCATCCTCTATTTCTTGGCAGGGAAACCAACCTGGGTATTACAAGCGCAATGGTATCTGGTATTTCGCTCTGACGGTTATTACTCTTCTTTTTATGCTTTATTCTTACAAAACTAAAAGTAATACTTTTTTAGTCTTGGTAATTGCATTATATTTTTTATTACTGGCAAAGGGAGCTCAATCGCCTCAAACAATCAATTTTTCTGTAGATCAAACTGAAATTGCCATAGATGATGAAAGACATTATCCAATAGCCGATTTCGATAGATATTATTCAATTGAAGGAATTGAAATAAAATATATTGCTTTCCGCTATAAAGAAAATGCTCATGAAGATTTAATTTTGCCAGTTACATCAGAAAAGATGACAACATTAATATCTTTTCTTGAAAGAATGGGTCTAGAAGAAGATTTGTCTGCTAGAGAACCCATGGTACACTATTTAAGTCGAGTATTAAAAATTTAAGAAATACGTCCCTGTAGCTTAACTGGATAGAGCGCGGCCCTGCGAAGGCTGAGACTGAGCGTTCAAATCGCTCCGGGGACACTAATTAAAAATTTAAAAAACAATATGGCGTCACCAGAATTAGAAAAATTATATGACGAAACCACTGGTTCTGATTCTTTGGTTTCAAAACCAGAAACAGAAGTTTCGAGTTTAGAGGATTTGAGTATAGCTCAACCTAATAAGGATTTTACTCCCCCAGAAAATGAATCGGCGGATACTATTAAAGACCAAAAAGAAGATGCTTTTTTATCTACTCTTCAAAACTGCCCCAATTTAGGAGCATTAGCCAGGGCAACTGAGGAATATAGTGCTAATGAACCACTGTTGGAGGGTCAAGCGGATATGATTAAACATCGAGCTCCAGTTGGAGACATAACCGATCTCTTTCATTTGGATCAATTTTATGGAGCATTGCTCAAAGACGAATCAAAAAATTCACAAAATTAATTCTAATAAACGACACCCAAAAAAGAGCCTTCAAGGGCTCTTTTTGTGATATAATAAAG
>JBAQYG010000009.1:0-7887 GCA_049299915.1 Minisyncoccia bacterium
GTATCGGATTAGTCAAAATGGATATCTTGGGTCTTAAAAATCTCACAGTCATTAAAAATACTTTGAGAATTATAAGAAAGATATCTGGAGAAGAAAATGAACTCAAGTTAGACGGTTTAGGCTTTGAGGATAAAGAAGTTTATAAGCAGCTTTCTGCCGGTGAGACAGTTGGTGTTTTTCAATTAGAATCCACAGGCATGAGGCGATTTTTGAAAGAGCTCAAGCCAACACGATTTGAAGATATTATTGCTATGGTAGCACTCTTTAGACCGGGTCCAATGCAATTTTTACCAGAATATATTGATAGAAAGAATGGGCGAATAAAATTTAACTATATGATGCCAGAGTTAGAGCCCATACTTAAGGATACTTATGGCATTATGGTTTACCAGGAGCAGTTGATGAGAATTGCTAGAGATGTTTCTGGTTTTTCACTTGGAGAAGCAGATATTTTACGTAAAGCCGTAGGGAAGAAAAATGCTGAATTATTGTCTAAGCAAAAAATTAAATTCATTGAGGGCGGCATAAAGATGGGGCACAAGGATAAAGAATTGACCAAACTTTGGGAATGGATTCAACCTTTTGCTCAATACGGATTTAATAAGAGTCATGCTGCTTCTTACGCCAGAATTGCATACCAAACTGCTTACTTAAAGACTCGTTATCCGAGTGCTTTCTTAGCAGCCCTTTTAACCTCAGACTATGGGGATTTAGATAGAATTGCTATTGAAATTAATGAGTGTGAACGCTTAAAAATAAAAGTATTACCGCCTAGCGTTAATCACTCTTTTGTAGAATTTGGTGTAGATAAAGATAGTGGAGATATTCGTTTCAGTTTGGCAGCCATTAAAAATGTTGGCAGTATGGTGGCCGAAGCCGTTACCGAAGAAAGAAAACAGAATGGTCCCTACAAGAATTTGGCTGATTTTCTTACTCGGCTTGATAAACATTATTTAAACCGTAAGACATTAGAAAGCTTGATAAAAGCCGGTGCTATGGATGATTTTGGAGACAGGAATTCTATGTCTGATAATTTAGATAAAATTATTGAAGCAGTGAATGATTTGCATGTTGATAAGAATAATTGTCAAATGGATTTGTTCAACGATGATAGTGATGGACCAGTAATTCCTAAAACTCAAAATCTTAAATTCCTAGATTCATTGCCCAATGGAAATTTAAATGAAGAACAAGGGGATCGTGACGGACAAGAACATGGTCCAATAGCTTTGAAAACAAAACCAAATTTAATGATTAGGCTTTCATGGGAAAAAGATTACCTAGGGCTATATTTAAGCGATCACCCTCTTCGACAATTTCAGGGAGTACTGGCAAAAATTAGTCAGTCCATTTGTAACTGTAAGGAAAAGCCCATTGGAAGTAGAGTGAAGATAGGCGGAATGATTATTAGTGTTAAGCAGATTCTTACTAAAAAAGGCGAGCCCATGGCTTTTGCCGTTTTAACCGACGCTACTTTCGACAAGATAGAAATAGTTGTTTACCCTCGCGTTTTACTAAGTAGCGTCTCTATTATCGCTAAAGACAAAGTGGTTATAATAGACGGTAAATTAACCGAAAGAGAAGGGAATAAACAAATAGTTTGTGAAAATATAGAAGAGCTGACTTCTGTTGACAACTAATAGTAGATCAAGTAAAATCTACTAATTTTTATCCAACCTTCACCTTATTACAAATTGATTGATTTCATAAGATGTAATGGGTTTTATAACTTTTAAATCTTGAAAATATGAAACAAAAAAGAGACATAGCCATTAAAAAAAATCAGTCCGAAGATGATTTAGAAATTACTAGGCATTCCTTGGCTCACATAATGGCTTTGGCCGCCACTAGATTATACGGCAAGGTTAAATTTGGTGTGGGACCCACAGTTGAGAATGGCTTCTATTATGATATGGGACTTAAGAAGCAATTATCTTTAGAGGATTTAACTGCGTTAGAAGCGGAAATGAAAAAGATTATAGCCGAAGACATTCCTTTTAAAAAGAAAAATGTAAGCTTGGTAGAGGCAACTAAGTTATTTAAAAAGTTAGAACAACCTTTTAAACTGAATTTATTAGCTGATTTAAAAAAATACGGCACAACTAATAGCGAAGAAATTTTAGCTATTAAACAAAAGACAAAAAAGTCTCTCAAAGCACCTACTACAGTTTCCCTCTATCAATTAGATAATTTTATTGATCTTTGTCGTGGACCCCATTTACAATCAACAGGGAAAGCACCCACTTCTTTCAAACTAATGAAAGTATCTGGTGCATATTGGCGTGGAGACGAAAAGGAATCCATGCTAACGAGAATTTATGGAGTATCTTTTAAGAACAAAAAAGAATTAGATGATTATCTAAATTTATTAGCCGAAGCAGAAAAAAGAGATCATCGAAAATTAGGGAGAGAATTAGAACTTTTTGTTTTTGACGAAACAGCTCCTGGTATGCCTTATTGGTTACCCAAAGGATTAATCATTTACAATACTTTATTAGATTTTTGGAGGAAAGAACACGTTAAACGTGGCTATCAAGAAATTAAGTCTCCGCTCATTAACAAAAGGTCTCTATACGAAACCTCTGGACACTGGGATCATTACAGAGAGAATATGTTTATTTCTGAAACTGAAGAAGGGGAAACTTACTGTTTGAAACCCATGAATTGTCCTAATGCCATGGTTGTTTTCAGAATGCATCCAAGAAGCTATAAAGAACTTCCTCTGCGATTGTCTGACTGTGATACTCTTCATCGTTTTGAAAAATCGGGTACTCTTAACGGATTATTACGAGCGAGGGAATTCTCTCAAGATGATGCCCACCTTTTTGTGGCCGAAGATCAAATCGAAAGTGAATATAAGAATCTGTTTGAAATAGTAGAAAGATTTTATTCTATTTTCAAACTCAACTACTCTTTTCGTCTAGGTACTCGACCAGAAAATTTTATGGGAGATATAAAAACCTGGGATAAAGCCGAAAGCACACTTACTCATCTTTTGAAAGCTAGCGGTAAAACCTACACGGTTAAAAATGGAGACGGTGCTTTTTATGGCCCTAAAATAGACATCTTAATGAAGGATTCCTTGGGTCGTGAGTGGCAAATGGGAACCATGCAATTAGATTTCCAATTACCACGTAATTTTAATTTAAAATATACTGATAATAAAGGTAAAGAACAAACACCAGTAGTTATTCATAGATTAATTTATGGTTCCTTGGAACGTTTTATAGGTATCCTTACCGAGAACTATGCAGGAGCATTTCACCTCTGGATATCTCCTATCCAAGTGATCATTGTTCCAATAAGTGAGAAACAGTCGGATTGGGCAGATGAGGTAAAGCATAGCCTAGAAGACATAGGTGTTAGAGTCTCAGGACTGGAGGCCAATGAGCCATTAGGGGCCAGAGTGAGGCAGGCAGAAGGGCTTAAGATTCCTTATATCTTGATAATAGGAGACAAGGAAAAACAAGCTAAAACAGTGGCCGTTAGACAAAGAGGGAAAGGTGAGGCCGGGGTCTTGCCTTTAGAAGAGTTTTTAGCTAAGATTAAGACCGAAATCCAAAATAAGGCTTAAAACCCCTTAAAATAAGGACTTCTATATATATGAAACAAAGCAAGTATCTCAAGGGGGTATTAATACTATTAACACTCCTTCTCGGTTTTGTGGGTGGACATGCTTGGGCTAGTGAAGCCTTAGCTGATAAAATAACAAAATATTTGGGAATAGCTGAACAGAATATCTTAGCTGATAGTCCTTTTTATGCGTCCAAAAATTTATCTCGTAGGTTAGATAGGGCTTTTACTTTTAATACCGGAGATAGAACTATAGTAGATTCTAATAAGTTGAACGAAATTACTAGAGAATTAGCCGATGTCTATCTTAGCGACGGCAGTCAGGGTTTAACAAATAAAACTATTGAGATTTATTCAAGTTGGTCTGAATATTTAGCCGGGGATTTCTCTAGAATTAATGTTAATTCTGAAGTGTCCAATACCATAGTTTCTAACATAATTAGTCAAAGTTTAAAACAGATTGTAGTTATCAATGAACTGGAAAAAGAGGGAATGGATCCTTTAGTAGCAGAAATAGTGAGAACGGCTATGGTTAAGAATTTAACTATTTCCCTAGATGCTTTAGGTGATACCAAATGGTCAGCCATCACTCTAGATAGTGCTACTAAATTAATAGACACTATAACCAAAAAGGATATCTTAGATGCTTTAGATAAGATTGTGCTTACCTCCAAAGAAGCTACTTTGAGAAATCTCCTTAAAGGGGTTATTATTAATCTGGCTGGTTTAAATTTTTAAAAGCGTTTGAGTAATACATTTATAAACCGGCCCAAAGCTGGTTTTTTGTTTCCTAATTTTATTTTTATACTTTATGAAAAATGACCAAGGCTACGAACATTCTAAGATAGAAAAAAAATGGCAAACGACTTGGGCTAAAAGTAAGTTCAAGAATTGGCAAGCCAAAGATTTCTCTTCTAAAAAACCAATGTTTGTTTTGGATATGTTTCCCTATCCTTCGGGAGACGGTCTTCATGTTGGTCACGTTGAAGGATACACTGCCTCAGATATCTTGAGTCGTTATTTTAGGGCCCAGGGTTACAACGTAATTCATCCTATGGGATGGGATGCTTTTGGATTACCGGCAGAAAATTATGCTATTAAAAATAAAGTTAACCCAGCTATATCTACCAAGAAAAACATAGAGCATTTTAAGAAACAAATGCAGATGATGGGACTGAGCTATGATTGGACCAGAGAAATTAATACTACTGATCCTAATTATTATAAATGGACTCAGTGGATATTTCTAGAACTCTATAAGCATGGTTTAGCTTATGAAGCCGAAATGCCGGTGAATTGGTGCCCTAAATGTAAAACCGTTTTAGCCGATGAAGAAGTTAAGGAAAATTGTTGTGATCGTTGCGGTGCTCTGGTAGAACATAAAAACATCAGACAATGGATGCTGCGGATTACGGCTTATGCTGATAGGCTTTTAAATGATTTACCCTTACTCAATTGGCCAGAGAAAATTAAAATCATGCAAACCAATTGGATCGGTCGTAGTGAAGGGGCCGAACTTGATTTTAAAGTAGAGAATACCGAATTAGCTATCAAAGTGTTTACCACTAGAATAGATACTATCTATGGTGCTACTTATTTAGTTTTATCACCAGAGCATCCAATCATTAATCAAATTGTCTCGGCAGAATATAAGAGAGCTGTGTTAATTTATCAGGATAAAGCCCGAGCCAAATCAGACATGGAAAGACAGGGGAATACTGCTTTGAAAACAGGAGTTTTTACAGGAGCCTATGCCATTAATCCTAGTAATAAAAAATTAATTCCTATTTGGGTAGCTGATTATATTTTAATGTCTTATGGCACGGGGGCAGTCATGGGAGTACCTGCCCATGATGAAAGAGATTGGCAGTTTGCCAAACAATTTAATTTACCCATAGTGCAGGTTATTTCTAAAGATGGTCAGAGCGAAGAACCTCTTAAAAATCCTTTAACCGCTTCTGGGGTTTTAATTAATTCAGGTATCTTTAATAATCTATCTACCGATATAGCTCAAGAAAAAATTAGAACCTATCTTGCCGGTAAAAAAGTTGTTCATTATAAATTAAGAGATTGGGTATTTGCTAGACAGCGTTACTGGGGAGAACCAATCCCACTGGTTAAATGTCCTATTTGTGGAGTGCAGCCTTTATCGATTAAAGATTTGCCCCTTAAATTACCAAAGGTAAAACATTATGAACCAACAGGTACGGGTGAATCGCCTCTCGCTAAAATAGATTCATGGGTAAATACCACCTGTCCTAAATGTGGTGGTCCGGCAAAAAGAGAAACTAATACCATGCCCCAATGGGCTGGTTCCTGTTGGTATTATTTACGCTATTTAGATCCTAAAAATAACAAACAATTAGTAAATTCTAAAATAGAAAAATATTGGTTAGCTAATAAAAAATCAGAGAATTTTGGAGTTCATCTTTATATCGGAGGAGTAGAGCATGCCGTATTACATTTGCTCTACTCACGATTCTGGCATAAATTCCTTTTTGATTTAGGATTGGTAACCAACAAAGAACCCTTCTATAAACTGATTAACCAGGGAATGATTCTAGGTAGTGGTCATGAAAAAATGTCTAAATCAAAAGGGAATGTAGTCAATCCAGATGAGGTGGTGCAAAAATACGGAGCCGATGCCCTAAGAATCTATGAAATGTTTATGGGACCGCTTCAAGATAGTAAACCTTGGAGTACGGATGGCGTAATTGGCATAACCAGATTTTTAGATAAAGTATGGCAAGTGGCTGAAAATATCGAAAAACCGAAAAAGAAAGGAGATATCATTGGAAAAGAGGAAAAGAATAAACTCGATAAATTGAGAGAAGAAACTATTAAGAAAGTAACTAATGATATAGAAGGCTATAGATTCAACACGGCTATAAGCACTCTCATGATCTATACCAATGCTCTTTTAGAGCACGGGTCTTTAGACAAAAGCTATTTAGTAATTCTTATTAAATTATTAAATCCTTTTGCTCCTCATATTACAGAAGAGATTTGGCAAAGATTCCTTAAGAAAAAGAAACCTTTAGAATTAGAACCTTGGCCAAAATGGGATGACAAAAAAATAATTCAAAAAGTAGCTATCATAGCTGTTCAAATCAATGGAAAATTTAGGGGTAATCTAGAAGCAAAAATTGGTGTTAATCAAGAAGAAGCCCTAACTTTGGCCCAAAATTCTGAGATACTTTCTAAATACTTAGAAGGCCAAAATATAAAAAGGATTGTTTATATTCAAGACAAATTACTTAATCTAGTTATTTAAGTATATAGAAGTATTGTTCAACTGATTAGGAATTTTCCCTTTCAAAACTGCGTTTCTAATGGTTTTACTTTGAAAACCATGACGCAGTTTTTTGTTGCCATTTAGAATTTGTTGCCATTTATTGTCTCCCAAATAATAGGGTAAGCTTGACCAAAAATATTGTTTTACGAGTAGGCACTTTTTATTAACTTTAAATTTTTGAAACAATTTCAATGGTAATAAATGGATCAAAAGAAGAATATTTTTCAGGAAAACCTCTTCGATGTAAAAAGATTTAAAAGGACCTCTAAAAATAGGCCCAGAACGTAAATATTTTTTATTATAGTGGAGACTATAGCTGGTTCCTAATTTTTGCATAAAATCGGAGATACCATGATTTTCTAGTTGCTCAACCACCAGAGAGAAGCAATTGGGTAACAAACAAAAACCAATAATTCTTAGATAACGAGAAGGTTTATTCTTAATAGTTTTAAAGTAATAATGATATTTAACAGTAGGTAGTTTGAGCTTTAGATAGCGTAATTCAATAGAACAATTTTGATTCAGATAATAGAGAAGTGAAATAAAATACAAATAATCATCATTATCTCTGAATAGAGTCCTTCGATCTAAGCAACTATTGGAAATATAATAGTAAGAGTTATTATAGAAATTTACTTTGCGCTTAGTCATAGGAGCTACTAAAAAACAAGAGCAGACGCTCTTGTGTTATTTACCTTAACAAAAAAGAGAACCAGGGAATTGGGCCCTCTTGTGAACTGTCGACTAAATTGTATCCTCTTTACCTCCATAAAGATTTCTAGTAGCCCCAAAGAGATTTGAACTCTTGTTACCGCCGTGAAAGGGCGATGTCCTAACCAGGCTAGACGATAGGGCCAACTTCCAAATATTACATAAAAACACCTCAAAAAGCAAGGGATTTGGCTTGTAATCATTATATTTTTAGTGTATATTTATAATGATTATGGCTTCCGATGAACTAAAATTAGATATTACCTGGAAATCTCTCTGGCGAGTTCTCGCTCTGGGACTTCTTGTGG
>JBAQYG010000010.1:0-9023 GCA_049299915.1 Minisyncoccia bacterium
CCAACAAATTAGTTTCCCCTTCAAAAGCGGAAACTAGGGCTGCCAGAGCTTCTGGGTCTAGGCTAACATCTTTTTCTTTGGTCTGTTTTAACAGCCATTTTTTGAAATCAATTCCTTTGAGCTTTTCAATATGTTTGACTATTCCTGATGCTTTAACAAAATGTCCCAGTGGGTTATCAATGTCTTTAGCTTTCAAATCTCCTTCAATCCATATTAAATTTTTGGTCTTACTCTTAGCTATATCAGTTTTTTCCAAATACTCTTTTAATTTTTTTTGCTCAGTTTTCCCCCATTTATTGTAGTTATTAGCAAAATCTTTAAGAATGACTAAACTAATATCAGAGAAAAGGGAGCTCGTTGAAAACGCTTCGATTAAGGCTTGGTCTGCTGAAGAATCGTCTCCATCTAAAATATAATCCTCTATTTTAGAACCCTTGGGTGCTATTTTAAGGAAAAGCTCTGTATAAGTTTCTTTGACAAGATAAGTGTCTGCACCGTAAAAAAGATATAACATATTTAACTTTTAAGTAGTGTTATTTTTGACAAAAAGGACAATAAACAGATGATCTCTGGCCTATTTTGATACCCACTAATTTGGTTTGGCAACGAAAACATTTTTTACCCTTACGACCATAAACTTGTAAAAGGTTTTGATAAGACCCTTTTTCCCCATTGGCTTGTCTATAATCAGAAAAGGAAGTGCCTTTGTTTAGAATGGCTAATTTTAAAGTCTTTCGAATAGCTATAATTAATTTTTGTGCTTCTTTCAAATTCAAAGATGATGATATTCTTAAGGGATTTAAACGTGCTCTAAAAAGAGATTCATCAACATAAATATTTCCTAAACCAGCAGCTATATCCTGGTCTAAAAGAAAAAGTTTTAAATGTTTTTTACTAGCCTTCAATTTATTAAGCAGTTCTCTATCAGTTAAGGGTTTATCCCACCAATCGGGACCCAATTTCTGGAGCCTACTTTTACTATAAAGTTCTTTACTTTTTATCATTTCTATTCTGGCGAATTTCCTCATATCAGAAAGTGCTAGCATCTTGCCGCTCTTAAATTCTATAACAACATGGATAAATCTATTTGAAGGGTTCTGTAAAGCATCCCTAACTTCGGACCTCATTTTTTGACTACTAAGTACCCAAGTTGAATTGCCTTTTGTACTAATTCTACGCCAATAGCCTACTAAAAAGTGCCCACTCATTTTTTGATGTGCCAAAAGAGTAAGCTCGTTGGAGAAATTAAATAAAATATTTTTACCAACTCTCGTAACAGAAATAATTTTCTTTCCCTTAAGTTGTAATTGTATATTTTTACAAGAAGCTAACCCTCCTAAAATTTTTGGGGTATCTGTCCAGATTTTTGTAAAGGTTTCTCCTTTGATTGTTTTATGCAAATATTTTACAATCGTATAAACTTCTGGCAATTCTGGCATAAAAATTAAGAATTAAAATCAGTTTGCGGTGGAATAAGATTTTCTTGTAATGGCAAGGTGAAGCTAACTGTAGACCCTCTACTTTCTACTGAATTAAAAGTTATTTTACCACCGTGATTATCAATAATATTCTTTGCGATATACAATCCTAGCCCAGTACCTTCTGTTTGATTTTTTAAAGCATTTTCTGCTCTGAAAAACTTGGTAAAGAGTTTGCTAATTTCTCTGTTAGGGATACCGATGCCAGTATCTTCTACCCTCACTTCTACATACAAGTTATCGGGTGTCTTATTAATCTTAATTCTTACTTCGCCCTTCTCAACATTATATTTGATAGCGTTATCTACTAGGGTTTGAATTACAGTTTCTATGCGTTTATTGTCAAAAACAAAGTTGCCAATGGGAGGATCTGGTTTGTAAAAAGAGAGGCGGATACCTCGTTTTTGAGCCGCTGGTTCTAAGGTATTCAAAACCGTAAGAATAGCTTCATTTAAATCATGACTTTTAAAATCGAATCCGAAACGACCTTCTTCTAGTTGCGCGATGTTTAAGACATTATTAACTGTGATAGATAGGCTTCCTAAGGCAGTTTTCATTTGTTCTACCGTTGCTAATTGTTCTTTTGTCAGAGAACCAAATTCCTCTTTGAGTAGTAGATCCACCGCCCAATTCAAACCAGTCAATGGTGTTCGAAGTTGATGAGCAGCGACGGTAATGAAATCTTTTTGAGTCCGTGCGATAGATTCTTCTTGGGTTTTATCTTTAATGATTTTAAGAAAACCCATTACTTCATGTTTGTCATTAAAAATTTGACTAGTAGTTATCTCTAGCGTCATTTCTTTCGGTTCTACTAATTTGATTACCATTCGTTGAGGAAAAACTGAAGTTTGTTTACGAAGGACTACTGGCGCAAGAGAGGGAAACATTATTTTGGTAATTAGTTCGTATTCAGATTGAGTATTCATTTCCGGAGTGACTCTCATTCCAGTTATTTTTTGATTACTCACGTTCAAAAGTCCCTCGGCAGCACTATTAATAAACAATATTCTAAAAGAGCTATCGTAAGCAACTACGGGATCGTTAATACTTAGAAGTATATTGCTAATTTGTTTTTGAGCTGTTTCTATCTTAAAATTCTTTAAAACAGCCGCTAGATTAGCCCACCAAACAAAAATTAAAAAAACAAATTCTAAACCGCTAACAAAATAATTTAAAGGTTCGGCTAGGTATAAAAAATTAAGAAATATTTGCACTCCTATCATTAGAGTCAAAAAAATAACAGGCATGACGGCCCAGGAAGTAAGAATTGAAATCCATCGATTAGGAGCTGCCTTTTTCAATGGTTCTTTTTTACGTTTAGAAATAAATGGCATAAAATAAGTTCTTCTACCTTCTATTATAGCCTAAGAATCACCTTTTGCGAACTAAAAAAGTGATGGTGGTAACTTTGGTAATTCTTTTGGTTTATTTTTAATAGTTAGCGATTCCGGTCTGTGATCTAAATCACCATTTTGGGCTTTTATAATGAGGCTACTGAAGCCAAGGTCTTTAAACAATGGTTGGAGAGCTTCATAATTAAAATCTTTAAAAATAACTTTAGAAAGATCGAATTCTATGGGAACTTGGTTATCTATAGTAACTAAACATTGGCTAAAATAAGCTTGTTCTCTTTGTTCTCTTAATCTATTAACTAGATTTCTATCTTTCACTGTAGAGAATGTTTTTTCTATTTCTCCGCTATCAATCGCCTCACAAATTTTTTCTAAGCTTGGATATTCGGTTAACAGTTTTAATGCCCCCTTTTCCCCTATACCCTTTACCCCTACTATATTGTCTGATTGATCTCCCCTTAAGCTTTTATAATCGATGAGTTGGGATGGTGTTAATCCAAATCTTTCTTTTACCTTTATTGGATCATATAAAATTTCATTTTTAATTCCTTGGTGAAATGTGTAAACAGAAACTCTCTCATTTACCAGCTGCAGAGTATCCAGATCTCCGGTAACAATGATTACTTTCAATTCTTTATTGTCTTGAATGGCCAAATGGCTTACAGTACCAATGATATCATCGGCTTCAAATCCAGCTTTCTCAAAATACTTTATACCAGCTTTTTGGAGAATTTCTTTTACCCGATCAATTTGTACATAAAAATCTGGTTCTTGCTTAACTCTCTTAGCCTTGTAATCTTCATATTTATCATGTCTAAAGGTTGGACCTGGCAAATCAAAAGCTGGTACTAAATAGGCGGGTGAAAATTGATGAACTACTTTAAAAAGAATCCTAAAAAATCCATAAATAGCATTGGTAGGTTCGCCTTTGGGTGAGGTCAAGGGAGGAATGGCATGATAAGCTCTGTGTAAGAGTGCATAACTATCTATTAAAAGAAGTATTGGGGGATCTGTTTTGGAAATATTTTCCATAGGATAAATATTATTCCTTCTTTATAATAATACTCCTTTCTGTTTCAGACACGACCTTTAAAGATACTTGATAATCTGTTACTAATTGCTTTTTAAATTTATCTGCCCATTCTACTAGAATAATATTCCCCTTTTCCTTAATGAGATCTTTCCAGCCCAAGAGAATCAAGTCTGAAAATTCGTTAAAACGATATAAATCAAAGTGCCAAAAATTGGTAAAATGGCCTTTTTGAACCTTAAATTCTTTGGCTATAACAAAGGTAGGGCTAAGAATTTTTTCTTGGACACCAAAATAATGGGCCATTCCCTTTACTAATTCTGTTTTACCTGCCCCCAAAACTCCGTTCAACCCAATAATAATGGCTCTTTTATTGTCTAATTCCTCCACTAATTCACCCAGCTTAGCGCCGATCTGTTTTGTTTCGTCTGGCGAATGGGTTACGAATGTGAAGGTTTTTCTTTCCATAATTCATTACAATATATCAAAAACTTGCCACCTTGGCTAATAAAATCTTTTCGTATTAAGAGCGTTTGTGATAAAATAATTTCGTATGATTAATCTTAGAAAACAAACTGATTTAAACGAATTGCATGATTTGGGAGAAGAGCGTTTGGCTAAGAGCGCTGCCCTTAAAATGCATTTACCTTATATTGATCTAGATCGTGTAAATATAAAATCAGAAAATGCTAGTCTCTTGGCAGAAAGTGAAGCGAAAACTAGCGGTCTTATTGTTTTCGATAAAAAACAATCTGTTTTAAAATTAGCTACTACGGATCCCGATACTCAAGCTGCGAAAAACAGTTTGATAAAGCTCAAGGATCAAGGCTATGAAATAATTCTCCACATCACTTCTAAAGAAAGTCTGGCGAAGGCGTTAACACGAACCTACGCACTCTATACTCCTCCAAAAATTAGTTTAGTGGGAAAAATTGATATTAGTGGAACTAAAAGTTTAGATTTAGAAGAACTCAAAAATACTATTCAAGGGGGTTTAGATCCATCACAAATAATGGCCCTTGTGATAAAAACAGCTGTTTTTCTGAATGCTTCCGACATTCATCTTGAATCTAATGAAGATCTACTAACTTTACGCTATCGTTTAGATGGTTTACTTTATGACGGAGGAACTTTAGAAAAAAGAGATGGACAAAAATTAGTCGATCGCTTTAAACTTCTATCCGGATTGAAACTAAATATCTTGGCCAAGTCTCAGGACGGACGTTTCACTATAATAGATAATCAAAATACTTTAGAAGTTAGGGTTTCTGTCTTACCGGGGAATTATGGAGAAAATATTGTTATGCGTGTGCTTGACCCAGGAAAAATAGCTTTAAAATTAGACGATTTAGGCTTTAGTAAATGGGAACTGGATAAAATTAGAAATATTTTTAGTGCTCCCAATGGATTAATTCTCACTACTGGCCCTACTGGTTCTGGTAAAACTACTACTTTATATGCAGCTCTCAAAGAAAAAATTGATCCTAGTTTAAAAATCATCTCCATAGAAGATCCTATTGAATATCATTTGAAAGGGGTTAATCAAACTCAAGTAGATAAAAGCAAAAACTATGGCTTTGCTACTGGGCTATCCACTATTTTAAGACAAGACCCAGAAATAATCCTTATCGGAGAAATTCGAGATAATGAAACGGCTGAAATTGCTGCTCAGGCTTCCTTAACAGGACATCTCGTCCTTTCTACTTTACATACCAATGAAGCCGCTGGTGCTGTTTCTCGTTTGTTGGAATTAGGAGTAAGCCCAAATGCAATTGCTTCCTCTTTGAAACTAGTAATTAGCCAACGACTAATTAGGAAATTGTGTCCTTACTGTAAAAAGGCTTATGATTTAGATGAACCTACTGCTCAAAAAATTAGAGAAAGTTTTTCTATACTATCACCGAATGCTCATGTAAGCTTACCTGAAAAATTACCCCAATTCTATAAAGCTGCTGGCTGTGAGCATTGCCATAATTTAGGTTATATGGGACAAATCGGTCTTTTTGAAAATTTTATTATTTCTGAAGCTATTAATGAGGGTGTAAGAAAAAATAATAGTTTGGATTATTTAAGGCAATTAGCTATAGAAGATGGCATGGTTCCCTTATTCCACGACGGGGTTCTTAAAGCCCTAGAGGGAATTACTAGTCTAGAAGAAGTGTATAGAGTCGCTGGAGATATCGATTACATCGAAGGGCTCTATGGATCTATCGTAAGTAGCGCTTTACGCCGTGGATTATTTGTAGAACAAAGCCATTTAGACAAAATTAAAGCTATTCCCTATAAAGATTTGAATTTAACTGAAATTATTGCTGGATTAGAACCACTAGCTAAATTAAATTATATTATTGCCGCAGCCATAGTAAGGCAAGCAACTGATATTAACTGCCAAATAGAAAAAGACTCAGCTAAAATTTATTTGCGTGAAGAAAGTGGTTTAACTCTTCTTTGTGAGCTTAATAGTAGTGATTATTTCCGCTTAGTTTCTAGTATAAAATCAATTGCCGGTCTTCCCCTTAAAGAAGAAGGAACTATTTTAGAAGGTAGATTTAAAGTGAATTTGCCTGCGGAATTAACTGTAGACATTAGGGCTTCTATCATTCCTGGTGGCTATGGTCCCGTTGTGTCCCTTCGAATACTTAATAGTAATATTGGAATGCTCCAATTAGAAGAATTGGGCCTATTGCCAGAGCTTATACCTGCTTTAAGTGAAATTATTAAAAAACCTCAAGGACTTATCTTAACTGCTGGACCGACTTCTTCAGGAAAAACCACTACCTTGTTTGCTATGTTACAAAAAATCAAAAGGCCTGACATCAAAATTGTCACTATAGAAGATCCTATTGAATATCATTTAGAAGGCATCGTGCAAACCCAAGTTGACGAAGAAAAAGATTATACATTCAGTAAAGCTTTAAGAGGAATGATGCGTCAAAATCCTAATATTATTTTAATTGGAGAGATAAGAGACGCTGAAACAGCCAAAGTAGCCGTACAGGCATCTCTTACCGGTCATTTAGTATTTTCTACTGTGCACGCGTTAGACGCTAATGGTGCCATAGAAAGATTAATTAATTTTGGTGTATCTTCTCGTGATTTATCGGCTATCAAACTTATTGTAAGCCAAAGATTAGTAAAACGTTTGTGCCCAAATTGTGCTCAAACTAACCAGCTTACAGTTGAGCAAACTTCTTTGGTAGATAAAAGTCTTCTTAAGTTTCCAGATAAATGGAAAACTACGTTTGGGAGTCTTTTGGAAAAACCGTATTCTTCAAAAATCCCCATTGGCTGCTCCGACTGTGGTGGTGATGGTTATAAGGGTTTAACTGCTATATTTGAATTAGCTTTCTTTGACGATTCTCTCTTAGAGCATTTAGGCTCACCTACACTAGTTAAAGAAATAGCAAAAAATACTATTTCCCTCAAGCAAGATGCGGCGCTTAAATTACTAAGAGGAATAATTGATTGGCAAAGTTTCGAAGAGTTAGAATAAGACAAACAAAAAAACACCCTTTTAAAAGGGTGTTTTTCTCTCTCTAAAGTTGCATTAGCCTCAAGGCAAGGAATCACCACAAGGGTGACAAAAAGAGTGCGGCAAGGCATATCCCAGACGAATCCAGAATACCCATCAACCAATCACTCCAAACAGGTTATCTCCAAAATGTACCTGGTTTGCCCCGAGACTAATATCACTTTAAAGAACAATTGTATTATAGCCTATATAATATATTTTGTCAAGGGCTAGACTGGCGAACATAAAATCCCCTAAGGGACTATTATATTATAGAGGAATCAGTCTTTTTGTCAAGAGCTTAGTGCCTTTTGGGGAAAAAGTCAGTTATTATAATTTTTGCGTAAAAAGATTGTCCGAATTCACTATTCTACATCCTTGTGTTAGAATGTTCGTAATAAATTAAACGCAACTGTTATGTCTGGACATTCCAAATGGGCCAATATTAAAAATCAAAAGGCTGCTACTGATGCTAAAAGGGGTAAAAGTTTTTCTAAATTAATAGCTCTCATCACTGCAGCGGCTAAAGGAGGTCCTGATTTAGAAAGCAACCCCAAGCTTCGTATGCTGGTAGATAAGGCCAAGGCTGCTAATATGCCACAAGATAACATCGAAAGAGCCATTAAGCGTGGTTCTGGTACCGGTGGAGATGGCGTTGAGATGGATGAGACAATTTATGAAGCCTACGGTCCTGGTGGATCAGCTGTTCTAATCAAAACTATTACTGATAATAAGAATAGGGCTCTCGGTAGTGTAAAACAACTTCTAAATAAACATAGTGCTAAATTAGCCAGTCCTGGGAGTGTTCTCTACCTTTTTAAAGAAAAGGGTTATGCCGTAATTGATAGTAAGGCTTGGAATGATAATTTTGAAATGAAAGCTATAGAAGCAGGGGCTGATGATTTCAAAAAAGATGAGGAAAGTGTAACTATTTATACCGATCCCGATAAATTAGCTACCCTTATCACTGCTCTCAAGAGTGAAACACCTATAATAGAAACAAATATTGCCTATGTAGCCATTAATAGCATCGACATGGAATCTCAAGATGATTACAATGCTTTTCTCTCTTTTGTTGAGGATTTTGAAGATAGTGATGATGTTGCCGAGGTCTTCCACAATGTTCTCAGCTAGATTAAATGAAGATTGTCTATAGGCTTTAACTGAAAACAATGTTCTTCCCTCTTTTTAATTCGCTTAAAATGGCTGCCGAGCGCTTCGGCATGGCTAATTATTTTTCTTCCCAGGAAGAGCTCTCTCAAATTCAAGATGTTGTTGATCAAATTACTCCTGGTCTTACAGTCTTAGAATATAAGAATCAAAATCTTAGTATAGCTTCTAAAAGATTATCGGCTAATCAATTTGGCTTAGCCAAGAATAGTTTTGAAGAACTTTGGAAAAAGGAGCTTCATTTGCCAATACCTAAAAAAATCTTTTATAAAATAA
Source organism: Minisyncoccia bacterium (assembly GCA_049299915.1). Taxonomy (GTDB): domain Bacteria; phylum Patescibacteriota; class Minisyncoccia; order UBA6257; family JAVHQB01; genus JAVHQB01. The sequence goes on from JBAQYG010000010.1 coordinate 8,818, forward strand.
AATAAAAAAACCATTCATTGAAGAATGGCTTTTTAATAATAATATTTTTACAAGGAATTTTTAAAAATCATTATATTATCAATTCCCTGTTGGTTATATTGGTTCGTTGCCGTGACCTTAATTTCACTTTGTTCCCCTATTTGGCTTAGACTTATGGGTGCAGATTTATAAATAGTTTTACTCAGATTGGTTGTGCTATCTAATAC
>JBAQYG010000011.1:0-6425 GCA_049299915.1 Minisyncoccia bacterium
TGCCAATAGTGTAGAGGCTGCTATGAAAATAGTTGAAGGAGCGGCTAGAAGTATGGGAATAGATATTGTCGATTAATTTTATTAAAAAGAGAGACCGCCTAACGGCGGTTTTTTAATTTATTGATAAATTGAAAATTAATGTACTTTGCCCTATAATTGAAAAAACATAAACCATGAAAAAAGGTCTTTTGATATTTTTGGAGGGGATAGACGGTTGTGGCAAGGGGACACAAATGAAGCTGTTAGAGCAACGTCTTAAAAAAGACCATATTTCCTACCTTTTAACCAAAGAACCAGGGCCAAATACCTGCTTAGGGGGACCAATAAGACAAGTTTTACAATATAATAAGGGTAAAATGAGCTCAACTTCGGAATTGCTTTTATTCTTTGCTGACAGAGCTCAACATTACGAAGAAATCATTGCACCAAATTTAAAGAAAGGAGTTATCGTTGTTTCGGATAGAAATTGGCCATCGTCTATAGCCTATCAAGGAGGTGGGCGAGGCTTAAAGGAAAAAGAGATCTATCAATTAGTAGATTGGACAACGATGGGATTAAAACCTGACTTAGTTTTTTTGTTGGATTTACCCTTAAATACAAAAAAGGACTTGCTTACTAAACGCTTAGGAAAAAGGGGAGAGAATCCTACTAGATTTGAAAAAGAGAAACTAGCATTTTTTCTCAAGGTAAGGCAGGCTTATTTAAAAATGGCGAAGAAAGATCCACGACACTGGAGGGTTATCAATGCTGATCAACTTCCAGAAGATATTAGTGAAGAAATTTATTTACATTTAAAGAAATACTTATGGAAATAGAAATAATCAAACCCGAATACAAAATAGAGACAGAGATTAACGGACAAGCTATTCTTAAACGTTTAGAAATGTATGGACGGTTATCCCATAAAAGTGAAGATAGGGCCAACGAAGGAAGCGCACCCATTTTTATTAAAAAGATTTTAGAGTGGGGACACGAGAGTATTTTAGAACACGAAAATATTACCGTGAGATTTATATGCGATAGGGGTGTTACCCATGAATTAGTAAGACATCGTTTAGCTGCTTATACCCAAGAGTCTACTCGTTATTGCAACTATGGTCATAAAATTCAATTCATAGAACCAATATTTTTTAAGAAAGAAAGTGAAGAATATTCTTTGTGGTTAAAAGGAGTGCAAGAAGCAGCTAAAAATTATGAGAATTTACTTCAAAAAGGAGCTGCTCCAGAAGAAGCCCGTAGTTTACTACCGAATTCTTTAAAGACCGAAATTGTCATGACAACTAATCTGAGAGAATGGAGACACGTTTTAAAAATGCGTACGGCTATAGCAGCTCATCCTCAAATCAGAGAAATAATGATTCCACTTCTTTTAGAGTTTAAGAAATTAATTCCCGTAATTTTTGATGATTTTGTGGTAGACTCTAATACAAATACTGCTCAGATTTTAAAATCATCATAAACTTATGAATTTATTATCAAATCTAGGTCTTATATGTTTAGCCAATCTTTTAGCTATTTTGCCTATCGCTTTTTGGGTTTACTTGTTTTTACGCAGAGACAAAGCTAATCCAGAACCCAAAAGATGGCTTGGTGGTTGTTTTATAGCAGGTATGCTTATAGCTCCAATCATTATTGGATATGAAACATTACTAATAAACAATAGCCCATTTATTGCTAATCTACCTGTTTTGAATTTTAGATTAATTATGGTTTTTGGGGGAGCCATAATAGAAGAACTGGTTAAGTTCTTTATTATTTATTTTATCCTCAGATACAATCCTTATTTTGATGAACCAATTGATGCTGTTATTTATTTAATAATGGGAGCAGCTGGATTCGCCTTGGTAGAAAATGTTATGATCTCTGCCAGTCTTAGTATGGAATTAGTAGATATATTCACTCTTACTGGAACCTATTTTGGACGTTTTTTAGGTGCTAATTTATTACATGTTGTAACCGCTGCTGTTATTGGTTTTACTTGGGGATTTTTAGCTAAAGAAAAAATAGAAATAAGAGAGAAAAAGAAAGGTATTTTTTGGGCCCTTGTCTTTGGAACATCAATTCATGCCCTTTTTAATTTTCTAGTGTTTACCTATGGAGAAACTGGTAGATTGTTAGCTAGCTTGGGTTTAGTTCTGATTTTTGTTATAGTTTTTTTATCATTAGGGAAATTAGATATTAAAAATAGTTTGTTTTTTAAATCTAAATTAATTGAGGACTAATACTATTTTAACGCAAAGAAAATAATTGTAGTTTATGCCTGATATCTATTCAAAATACGAAACAGTAGTTGGACTCGAAATTCACGCCGAGTTGATTACTAAGCAAAAAATGTTTTGTTCTTGCCCCAACAATCCCGAGGGAGCTGAACCCAATACTTATATTTGTCCTGTTTGCACAGCTCAGCCAGGGGCTATGCCTACTATTAATAAGGAAGCGGTAAAGCAAGTTATTAAAGTTGGACTAGCTTTAAATTCTCAAATACCAGAATATTCTAAATTTGATAGAAAAAATTATTTTTATCCAGATTTACCCAAGAGCTATCAAATCTCCCAATATGATATGCCCTTGTGTTTGGGTGGATATTTACCATTATATTTAGGAGATGATGGGGAAAATAAGGGGGTTGCTATTACCAGAGTTCATTTAGAAGAAGATACTGCCAAACTTTCTCATAGTGATGGCGGAACTTTAGTAGATTTTAATCGAGCAGGGGTACCGCTTATGGAGCTTGTCACCGAACCAGTTATTAGAAGTGGGGTAGAGGCTCGTTTATTCTGCGAAGGCCTGCAGATTCTTTACAAGACTTTAAAAGTTTCTGAAGCCAACATGGAGAAGGGGCAGATGAGATGTGAGGCTAATATTTCTGTGAGATTAAAAGATAAGAAAGAATTAGGAACTAAAGTAGAGGTTAAAAATCTTAATTCTTTTAGAGTATTAGAAAAAGCAATTGATTACGAAACCAAAAGACAAATAGATCTTTTAGAGACTAATGGAACCATAGTTCAGGAAACTCGAGGGTGGTCTGAAAATGATGGAGCCACTTTTTCTCAAAGAATAAAAGAGAATGCTAATGATTATAGATATTTTTATGAACCAGATTTACCCAAAATGCATGTTTGGTCAAAAGAGAATCAAGATGTATTATTTAATTTAGAATCTCTAAAAAAAGAATTACCAGAATTCCCTTGGGATAAAAAAATTGCTTTGGAAAAGGCTTATAATTTAAATAGTAAAGAAGCCAATTTACTTATTAGAGACGAATCGGTATCTTTATATTACAAGAAGCTTGCTTTAATTATTCAAAACAAAGATTTAGTGCCAGAAGAGATACAACGTTTGAACAAATTAGCCTATAATTATTTGGCCACAGACGTAGTAGGATTAGCCTCTCTTAGTGGTGTTATAGTAAATGAAGAGTTTATTGCTTTAGATAATTTAGTAGCCATTATTTTGGCTCTAGGATCAGGCAAATTAAATAGCGCTTCGGCTAAAAAAATTCTTGGGATTTTAGTAGACAAGAATAATAATTGGCAAGAAAAGGGAATAGAAGGATTATTGATGGAATATGAACAAAATAGTGATGAAGGATCTCTGTTGGAAATAATTAAAGAAGTACTTGAGAAAAACGATAAAGCAGTTCAGGAATATAAGAGTGGAAAAGTAACTGTTATTCAGTTTTTAGTGGGTCAAGCAATGGCTTTAAGCCATGGTAAGGCTAGTCCAGAAATACTAAGACAGCTTTTTGAAAAAGAGCTCGGAAAAGTCTAAAAAGATAGATTAATACTTAAGATTTAAGAAAGTCTTCAACTAATTTGAAGGCTTTTTTATTGTCGCTCTTAGACTGAAACCAGTGCACATTAGGGATTCTTTTAAACCAGGTATTTTGTCTTTTGGCGAAGTGATAGATAGCAGTAGTAAGTTGCTCTTTCATTTCTTGATAAGTGAGCTTTTTCTCTGAATATCTATTTAAGTACCGATATTCTAATCCGAAACTTTCTAAGCGTTCACTGGTGACACCAGCTTGTTTAAGATTTTCTATCTCTCCACACATATTAAGACGTAATCTCCTATTAAGTCTTAAACGAATTAATTTTTTTAGTGTTTTATTTTCTCTTCTCAACCCAATAATAAGAAAATCACCCAAGGGCTCTTTTTTAATAATCGGAACCATTGGAGCGCCACTTTGAATAATATTTTCTAAGCTACGAATTAATCTTCTTTTATTTTTTGGATCTATTTTCAAAGCTCTTTCAGGATCAAGTTTTTTTAAACGAGAAAAAAGCTCCCCCAAACTACAACTTTCCAAATTTTTCCTTAATTGCCAATCGGGTTTTGTTTTTGGTAATTGCCAGTTTTCTATAAAAGCAGAAATATACAAACCAGTACCACCACAGATTATAGGTAATTTATTCTGTTTCTGAATTTCCCGCAGAGCCTTCAACGATTGTCTAAGAAAATCACTCAAAGAAAAAATATCTTTTCTCGGGTCAGCCACATCTATAAGATAATGGGGGATACCTTCACTAGTAAATTCTTTGGAAGTAGAATCTTTAATAACTTTTCCGGATCCTAAATCCATGCCTCTGTATACTTGTCGAGAATCAGCCGAAATAATGGCTCCGTTATATTTTTTAGCCAAAAGAATGGCTAAATCAGATTTTCCAGTGGCTGTTTGCCCTAAAATTACAATAATTTTTACTTTATTTTTTTTCATTTTGATCTTTTTATTAAAGCATAAAGGCAGCTTTCTGCCAATTTTGCCAAAACTTTTTTTACTGCTATAATGAGCCTATTAACAGACCATTTTTTCATGTCCTTTACTCATCTTCATGTCCATAGTCACTATAGCTTACTAGATGGTCTATCCAAAATAGACGATTTAATAGCTAGAGTTAAAGAGCTGGGGATGGATAGTTTGGCTTTAACTGATCACGGAGTAGTTTATGGTCTTCTAGAATTCTACACCAAAGCTAAAGCAGCTGGTATCAAGCCTATTTTGGGTTGCGAGATGTATGTAGCTCCTCGGAAATTGACTGATAAAGAAAGTGGTATCGATAGTTCTAATTATCACCTTATTCTTTTAGCCAAAAATTATACTGGCTATCAAAATTTAATGAGATTAGTTAGTAGTGCTCATTTAGAGGGCTACTATTATAAACCCCGTACAGATAAAGAACACCTCAAACAATACAGTAAGGGACTAATCGCATCTTCTAGTTGTATAAAAGGAGAGATTTCTCAAGCTCTCGTCAAAAATAACTACGAATTAGCTAAAAAATTAACACTTGAATACAAAAATATCTTTGAAGAAGGGAGTTTTTATTTAGAACTTCAACCTCATCCAGAAATCCCAGAACAAAAAGTAGTTAATGATGGAATGGTAAAATTAGCTGAAGAATTACATTTACCCTGTATAGTCACTTGTGACTCACATTACTTACTTCCAGAAGATGGTCCAGCTCAAGATATTCTTTTAGCAATTCAAACAGGTTCTACTATTTACGATGAAGGAAGATTGAGTTTGAAAGGAAAAGATTTTTCTCTGAAATTACCTGAAGAAATAGAGAAACAGATGGTTGATTATCCTAAGATCAAAGAGTATATGGATAATACTCACAAGATTGCTGATATGTGCGATGTGGAAATTCCTATGGGAATACCAATATTTCCACGCTTTGAATTACCAGAACCCTTTACCAATTCTCTCGATTATTTGAAATCCCTTTTAGAAACTAATTTTCCTAAATTTAAATTTCAAGACGAGAAACAGGCTAGAGAACGTTTAGAATACGAATTAGGAGTAATTGAAAAGACTGGTTTTATTGATTACTTCCTTATCGTTCACGATTTTATTACCTATGCTAGAAATCAGGGTATTTTTACCAATACTCGTGGTTCTGCTGCTGGTTCTTTGATTTTATATATCTTAGGAATTACAGATATTGATCCATTAAAATACGACCTCTTTTTCGAAAGATTTCTGAATCCTGAAAGAATTTCCCCACCAGATATAGATAGTGATGTGCCCGATGTAAGTCGCCAAGAAATTATTGAATATATTTCTAAACGTTACGGCGCAGATCACGTATCTCAAATAGTCACCTTTGGAATGATGCAGTCTCGTTTGGCTGTACGAGATGTTACACGTGCCTTAGGATACCCTTACGAAATGGGTGATAAAATTTCTAAAATGTTAGGTCAGGCTACTAAGGAAAGTTTGGCAGATGCTCTTAAAGAAATAAAAGAGCTAAAGGAGCTCTACGAAACCGATGTGATTGCCCATGAAATTATAGATAATGCTCAGAAAATAGAAGGAGTAGCTCGTCATGCTTCCATTCATGCCGCTGGCATTGTCATTGCTCGTGAACCACTGACTGATTATACTGCCCTCCAACGCTCAGCTAAATCAGATAGCAGTGTAG
>JBAQYG010000012.1:0-5891 GCA_049299915.1 Minisyncoccia bacterium
GCTTTAGGTACTACCTATAGATACGAAGCCTTGGACGCTACCCATGAAGTACAGTTTCATCAAATGGAGGGCTTGATGATTGATAAAAATATTAATTTAGGCAATTTGAAATATATTCTTGAGAAAACTTTAAGTTTTGTTTTCAATGAACCTAAAATAGAAATCCGTTTTCGTCCCAGTTTTTTCCCCTTTGTTACTCCTGGGGTAGAAATGGATATGAGTTGTTTTAATTGTCATGGAGATGGTTGCAATATTTGTGGTCACACAGGCTGGATAGAAATTTGTGGAGCTGGTATGGTACACCCCAATGTTTTAGAGAACGTCGATATTGATCCAAAAGAGTGGCAAGGTTTTGCTTTTGGTTTGGGTTTAGAGAGAATTGCCATGCTGAAATATGGTATTAGCGATATTCGCCTTTTCCATAATCCAGATTTGCGCTTATTGAGACAATTTTAGTTTTTTAGAGTAATTCAGTTTTTATTTTAAAATAAGTTTATGAAATTTTCTGCTGCTTGGTTAAAAGAAATCACTGGTCTTAAAAAAACTACCAAGGAATTAGCCACCCTTTTGACTTATCATTCTCTAGAAGCCAGGGACCTGACTAATACTGGTGATATTTTAGAAATAGATTTATTGTCTAATAGAGTAGGTGATGCTTCTAACCATTTTGGTTTGGCTCGAGAACTTTCAGCCATTACTAATCGAAAACTCAAACTGCCACCCATTGATTTGAAAACTGATTCTAAAATCAAGATTGGCAACTATCTTAAAGTAAAAATTCAAAATACTAAAAAGTGCCCTCGCTATAATTGTCGCTTGATATTAGGAGTAACTGTAAAACCTTCACCTATTTGGATGCAAGAAAAATTGGTGACTTGCGGGTTAAGACCCATCAATAACATTGTGGATGCTACCAATTATACTATGCTAGAACTTGGTCAGCCCTTGCACGCTTTCGATTATGATAGATTGGATAGCGATGCCAAAGGTGTTTCATCAGATAAGGTTAAAAATATAATTATTAGAGATGCTAAAAGAGGGGAAATCATTACCACTTTAGATAATGATACTTATAAACTAGACGAAAGTATCCTTGTTATAGCAGACAGCCATGAGCCTTTAGCTATTGCAGGTATTAAGGGTGGACAAAGAGCAGCTATAAGCAATTTTACTAAAAATATAGTAGTAGAAAGTGCTAATTTTGATTATTGGGCAACTCACTTAACTAGTACAAGATTACAACTTAAAACTGACGCTTCTTGGAGATTTGAACATAAATTATCTCCCGAACTGACAGAAATAGCTTTAAATAGAGTTTGTCATCTTATTCAAAAAATTGGAGGGGGAGCTATAGCTAAAGAAGCTATAGACGAAGGCACTTATAGAGATGGAGGGAAAAATAAACCGCATGAAATTTTTATACCTTTTGAAAAAATCCCTCAAGTAATTGGCCAAGCAGTAGATATGGCAGAAGCAAAACGAAAATTGAACTTTCTAGGATTCAAGATTAAAAATAGCAAAAAGAATAAGCTTTCCGGATGGTTGGTAACAATTCCTTACTATAGATTGGATATAAATGAACAGGAAGATATTATAGGTGAAATCGCAAGACTGATTGGTTACGAAACTCTCAAAAGCCAACAACCGCTTTCGCTTCTCACTATGCCAGAAATAAACGAAAGTCTTAATCTAGAAAATAGGGCTAAAGAATATTTTATTAGCCAAGGATTTTACGATATTTATACGTATTCTTTTATCAGTGCGAATGATTTTAATGATCTACCTTCTTCTTGGCAAAGTAAAACAATTAATTTACTTAATCCGGTAAGTCAGGAGGCAGCTTATTTGAAGCCTCTATCGCATATAAATTTAATAAAAGCCCTAAGAAATACAGAAAAACAAATTAATGATTTTTTGACTATAGATAAATTATGGTTGATAGAAGCTGGTAAGACTTATGAAAAAAATAATAATCAGTTTAAAGAAATAAATTATTTAGCTGGAGCAATAGCTTCTTTAACTGAAAATTCGGAAGAACTTTTACAAGAAAGCAAAGGTATTTTATCTGATTGGTTAAAAACCGAAGGATTAAAAGTATCTTTTGTCCCGATGGTAGATGAACAATATAATGGGCTTAAAGCCTTGGACGAAAAAACGCTCTTAGGAATAGAAATTGGCGATAGACTAATAGGTTGGTTAACTTTTCTTAAAGGAGAAGAAATTCTTAATTTTAATCAAATTAAGAATGCCATAGTGTTTCACATAGACCAGCAAGTCTTACTTGATACTGTCATTGCTCATGCCGGTAACAATCAAATCAATTCTTTAACCAAATATCCAGCAGCCAAAAGAGATCTATCTATTTTAATTAAGAAAAATATCCCTATAATTGATATTGTAAATCTAATTAATAATAGTCAAGAAGGAATATTAGACGAAGTGGAAGTTTTTGATATATATGCAGGTAAAAATTTAGCCGAAGATAAAAAAAGCGTAGCTTTCCACCTACTCTTTAGACATAAAGATCGAACCCTTACTACCGAAGAAATTAATCAGGCTATGCAGAAAATTACTCAAGATTTAATCACTCAGTGGGGAGTAGAAATAAGATAAAACATTAACACTATTTAAATAATACTTCGTTTATGCCAGATAAAAAAGTACCAGCTAAAGAGCCCCTTCAGTCTTATGAGGCAAAAGATATCTATGTTCTAGAGGGCTTAGATCCTGTTCGAAAAAGACCAGGCATGTATATTGGCTCTACGGGAGTTGATGGAGTTCACCATCTAATTTGGGAAGTAGTGGACAACTCTTTAGATGAAGCCATGGCTGGTTTTTGTAAGAATATTATCGTGCGTATAATGGCAGACGACAAGATTAGTGTTTTGGATGATGGACGTGGTATTCCTGTCGATATCCATCCGCAGACTAAAAAATCCGCCCTTGAAACAGTTTTATGCACATTGCATGCTGGAGGAAAATTTGGAGGTAGTTCCTACAAAATTTCTGGTGGTCTTCATGGTGTAGGTGTTTCCGTGGTTAATGCTCTCTCTACTTATATGCGAGTAGAAGTTTGTCGAGAGGGCAAAAAATATATGCAAGAATACAATGCCGGTAAGCCCTTAGAAAAAGTTAAACCCATAGGCTCTTGTAATCAAACCGGTACTTATGTACTTTTCCAACCTGATCCCAAGATTTTTCCAGAAATTGTTTTTAATTTCAAAACGATAATAGATCATTTAAGAGAACAAGCCTATTTAACTCCAGGAGTAACCATTCGTATTCTAGACGAAAGACCATCAGCAACTACGCCAACTTATACTTTTCATTTTGCTGACGGTTTAATAGCTTATTTAAAATATTTAACTTTTGAAAGCCAACCCCTTCATAATAATATTTTTTATATTCAAAAAGAAATCAACGATATAAACGTTGAAGTAGCTCTACGTTATCTTGATGAAATAGAAACCTACGAGTTAAGTTTTGCTAATAATATTCATACCCCAGAAGGTGGTATGCACTTAACTGGTTTTCGTTCAGCGCTCACAAGATCTTTAAATGATTATGCCAAAGAGAGTGGTATTTTAAAAGAGGGCAATTTAACTGGTGATGATGTCAGAGAGGGTCTGGCATCTATCATAAGTGTTAAATTAAGAGAGCCACAATTTGAAGGTCAAACAAAAGCTAAGCTAGGAAACCCAGAAGTAAGACAAGCCGTAGAAACAGTAGTGAATGATGCTTTAAAAGAATTTTTAGAGAAGAATAAAGACGATGCTAAAAGAATGATTGAAAAATGTCTTTTAGCTTCAAGAGCGAGATTAGCTGCTAAGAATGCTAGAGATAATGTTTTAAGAAAAGGAGCCTTAAGCGGGGCATCTCTTCCTGGTAAATTGGCAGATTGTACTAGTCGTAAACCAGAAGATTCGGAACTCTTTATAGTAGAGGGCGACTCCGCTGGTGGTAGCGCCAAGCAGGGACGTGATCGTTTTACTCAAGCTATTTTGCCATTAAGAGGTAAGATTTTAAATGTGGAAAGAACTCGAGTAGATAAAATGATGGCAAATGAGGAAATTAGAGCCCTCATTATAGCCATAGGAACTTCTTTGGGTCAGGATTTTGATTTGAGTAAATTACGTTATCATAAGATCATTATCATGACCGATGCCGATGTTGACGGCGCCCATATTAGTACACTACTACTGACATTGTTTTACAGATATTTCAGACCTCTTATAGAAAATGGTTTTGTTTATATAGCCCAACCACCACTTTATCGAATTCAATCTGGTAAAATATTCCATTATGCTTATTCCGATGAAGAAAGAGATAAATTAATAACAGAAATAAGCAAGAATCTAAATATTGCCAAGAAAGACAAAATTAAAGAAGCCAAGAAAGAAAATAATGAAGAGGAAACAATTGATTCAGAAGAGAGTGAAGAAGGAGCGGAATTAAGTCAAATTAAAGGAATTTCTATTCAACGCTACAAAGGTTTAGGAGAAATGAACCCTCAACAATTATGGGAAACTACCATGAATCCTACCAACAGAATATTAAAAAGGGTTCAATTGGAGAACGAAGAAGAAACAGATAAATTATTCAATGTTTTGATGGGCGACGAAGTCTTGCCACGTAAAAAATTCATTCAGGCATACGCTAAAAACGTGAAAAATCTAGATATTTAATCTTTTTGACATTTAAGGGCACTTTTGTTATTATAGGTCAGTGCCCACCAGGGCATTTTAAAATAGGCTAACAATATGGTAAATGTTTTTTCTGCAATTAAAAATTATTTAGTTGAATCTAGACAAGAATTAAGAAAAGTAACTTGGCCCGATAGGGCTTCTTTAACGAAGACTTTTTTCCAAGTACTTTTGATTATTATCATTTTTGCCCTAGTTCTACTTGTAGTAGATAAATTGTTAAGCTGGGGAATAAGCTTTCTCTAAAGATATGGCAAAACAGCAAATTAATTTAGGCCGCAACTGGTATGTTATCCGAACATATTCCGGTTACGAAGATGCCGTTACTAAAAGCCTAGAGCAGAGGATTATGGCTTTGGATATGCAGGACAAAATTTTTAAAGTCCTGGTTCCTAAAGTAAAGAAAATAAAATTAAAGAATGGTAAAAGAGAGGTTATCGAAGAAAAACTTTATCCAGGCTATATTCTTGTAGACATGATTGTGACTGATGAATCTTGGTATGTAGTTAGAAATACTCCCAAGGTAACAGGATTTATAGGAACCGAAACTACTCCTATTCCTGTATCCCCAGAAGAAATGGGTATTATCACTAAAAATATTGGAGAATTAGAGCCTCGTTATAAGATCAGTTATTTGCCTGGTGATATAGTAAAAATCACTGAAGGACCATTCAAAGATTTTGAAGGAAAAGTAACTGGAGTAGATGAAGAAAAGGGTAGAGTCAAAGTTATTGTCACTCTTTTCAACAGAGAAACACCCTTAGACTTAGATTTTCTTGAAGTCAAAAAAAACTAAAAACATTATACTTAAAAGTTTAATTTTATTATGGCAAAAGCAATTAAAGCGGTACTCAAATTACAAATCGCAGCTGGGAAAGCTACTCCTACTCCTCCTGTAGGTCCTGCTTTAGGACAACACGGAGTTAATATTCAAGATTTTTGCTCTAAATTTAATGCGGCTACTGCCGATAAACCAGGAGAAATAGTTCCAGTTGAAATTACTATCTATCAAGATAGAACTTTTGATTTGGTTTATCATATTTCTCCAGTCTCTGACTTGTTACGTAGAGCTGCTGGCATTGAAAAAGGGTCAGGAAATCCTTTAAAAGTAAAAGTAGGTAAAGTTACTCGTGCTCAATTAGAAGAAATTGCCAATAAGAAAATGCCAGACCTCAATGCCAATAGTGT
>JBAQYG010000013.1:0-23779 GCA_049299915.1 Minisyncoccia bacterium
AATTAGATTTAATAGATACAGAAAGAGCTGCGAAAACTTCTGGTTCCAGATTTGGGTTTATCAAAAATGAGTTGGCTCTTATGGAATTTGCCCTCTTGCAATTTGTCTTTCAAAAATTATCTAAAGAAGGGTTTATTCCACTAGTTACACCCGTTATGCTTAAGCCAAAGCTTATGGAGGGAATGGGATATGTAGAAAGAGGCGGAGAAGAAATTTATTATCTAGCCAAAGACGACATGTATTTAGTCGGTACTGCCGAACAAATGGTGGGTTCTATGCATAGTGATGAAGTTTTAGATTTTAATAAATTGCCCTTACGTTATGCAGCTTTTTCTTCTTGCTTTAGAAGAGAGGCCGGTTCTTACGGTAAGGATACCAAGGGAATTTTAAGAGTACATCAATTCGATAAAATAGAAATGTTTGTTTTTTGTAAGCCAGAAGAGGCTGCAAAAGAGCACGAGCATCTTCTTAGAATGGAGGAAGAACTGATGCAGGCCTTAAAAATTCCTTATAGGGTTTTGAATATATGCAGTGGTGATTTGGGTGATCCAGCTGCTGCCAAATTTGATACTGAGGCCTGGCTTCCAGGGCAAAACAATGGAGAAGGGGAATACCGTGAAACTCATTCCACTTCTAATTGTACTGATTTTCAATCCCGTCGCTTAAATATTCGTTATAGAGACCCCCAAGATCAAGAATTGCATTTTGCCTATACTTTAAATGGTACAGCCTTTGCTATTGGAAGAGCTCTTATAGCTATTATAGAAAATTATCAAACGGCTAAAGGAACAATAATGGTTCCAGAGGCTTTAGAACCATTTATGGGCGGCATTAAAGAAATTATTGCCAAAACCTAATTATGGTTGTGGTGACTGACAGAAAAAAACGTTTGCACAAACAAAGAGTCTTAAAAAAGATTAAATTTTTTACTCTTCTGTTTTTGGGTTTGTCCTTAATTGGTGCTATCTGTTGGGCAATATTTTTTTCACCATTATTTGAAATAAAAGAAATTATTATTGGAGGAGCTGACCCTACCCAAATTACTTCTATCCAAGAATATATCAATCAATCAATTACTTCCCATAGTTGGTTTTTTATTTCTCCTAAGTTAAAACCTTTTTTAGAAAAAGTGTCTTTTAATACCAAAAATTTTCTTTGGCAAGACTTTTCATCTTTAAAAAGTGGTTTAAATCAACAATTTCCAGAATATAGTGATAGTCAAATTAAATTTAATTTTTGGCGTCGGGAAATAAATTTGACTATGAGTGAAAGAGTATTGGCGGCTATTTGGTGTGGTGAAAATACTTGTGGACTGGTAGATACCAATGGTATCTATTTCAAAAAATTAGAATTAGAAGAAATTACGAGTGATTCACCTTATGCTAATTACTTAATTTTAAAAGGAGAATTAAAAGATAGTAATACTAATCCAGAAGTAGGCTCTTTAATTCTTCCCAGTGAGACGATCCAAAACATTGCAAACTGGTATCAAGGAGTTAAAAACAGTCAGATAGCTTTCAAAGAAATTATTTTAAGTGAGAGCTATTTGACCTGCTTAAAAGCCAAAACTATTTCCTCTCAAACAGAGATCACTTTTAATCCTACTGGTAGCGTGGCCAACATAATGCTATTGGTCCAAAACTTACAAGAAAAGGTTAAAAATAATAAAAATTGGCAAGGACTTGAAAGTTTAAACCTTTGTTTTTATCCAAAGATTTATTACACCCCAGAGGTTTTTTTTAGCCATTAAAACGATTTGTGTTTAATGTTTGAATAAGCTATCATCTTTATAATATGATATCTCCCAACGCTTCACAATTTAATAATTTTCCCGAAGGTTTTGATTCTCAAGTAGAGGTATTAAATAAAATAGATGCTAATAATCCAGAAGCAGGTCTTTCTAGTAGCAGAGAAAAAGCAGAACAAATAGTAAAAGGAGAAATACAAAGGGCTATTGATTCTTTACCAGATATAGATAGACCATTGTCAGCTGCCTTGGAAATGGGTTTAAAGGCAGCAGATAATAGAATTCCTTCTACAATCGAAGGCTCAGAAGTGATAGAGGAATTAGTTTCGATTGCCTTAGGCAACCCTTTTGGTATTTATGATACAGTTCAGAAGATGCGTCGCGATGGTGAGCTTTATCTTTTGGATCAATTTCACGATAGTCTCGTAGATAAATTAACAGAGAGGCAAGAAACTTTATCTAATTAACCAATAGAAGACGTTAGCTATATGAAGGGTATTTATTATTTGTTTATTTTGTTTTTTTTAGGAGTTGTATTTTTAATAGTCCTACTTCTAAAAAAAATTAAAAAGAATGTTTTTCAAAAAGCCTTTGATTACAGACTTTTAAGACTTTTAATGCCCAAAGCTTCTCCGGAAGAAATGGGTAAGAAAAAACCATCTGATTTTTTAAGTATTTTTGATCAATTATTAAGCAGCTTAGCTTCTTACAAGCTGCCTTTAATTTGGGAGATGGCAGTGGCTACCGATTCAGACCAGATAGAATTCTATGTGGCTACTCCCAAAAAAGATATCGATTTAATTACTAAACAAATTAATGGTTTTTTCCCAGAAGCAGAAGTAGAACAAACTAGCGATTATACTATATTTCAAAAAGGAGGAATTATTACTGGAGCCACGTTTGCTCTTGGTCAAGATTATTCTTTACCCCTCAGATCTTATTTAGAATTAGATAACGATCCCTTAAATTCATTAGGAAATGCTCTCGAAAGAGTTTCTTTAGGAAAAGAGGGTGCTGCTATTCAAATTGTTACCACCCCAATAGATAACAGTTCTTCTTCTTATATTCAAAGAACCTTAAAATACGTTCGCGAAGGAAAAAGTCTAAAAGAGATCAAGGGCGATAGTGTTGGTAAGATATTATCAAAAACTCTTTTAGACAATAGGAGTCTAGACCAAATTGAAAAAGACAAGCAAACTAAAGAAAAAGAAAAAACTATTGATCAACCATTAGTAGAAGCTATTCAAAAAAAATTAAGTCGGCCTCTACTAAATGTTAATGTAAGAATTTTGGCTTCTGCCGAAACAGCTGCTCGTTCGGAAAATATTGTTGATAGTCTAATTTCTGGTTTTTCACAATTTGATTCTCCAAATAGTAATAATCTGAAGGTATTGAAGTATACCCATCGAGAAAGAGCCTTAAAGAGCTTGGTTTATGAATTTGTTTTAAGATTGTCTAGTAGAAAGAACGCATTAATCCTAAATTCTGCAGAGGTAACTGGTATGTGGCATTTCCCACTGTCCTGTACTGATATTCCCAGTATCAAATGGCTTAAAGCCAAAACAGTAATGCCTCCTAATAATTTAGCTAAAGAAGGCGGAGTGATTCTGGGAGAGAATGTCTATCGGAATGGTATCACCCCCGTTCGTTTACTAGATAGCGATAGGGGAAGGCATGTTTATGTTATCGGTCAAACTGGTACTGGTAAAACCACGCTTCTGAAACAAATGATCATTCAGGATATAGAGCAAGGTAAGGGTGTCTGTTATATAGATCCTCATGGAGATGATGCCGAAGATATCCTAACTCATATACCAAAAAGTAGGGCACAAGACGTAGTGATATTTAATCCAGGGGATAATGAACGTCCTGTTGGTTTAAATTTTTTGGAAATCAGTTCTGAAAGACCAGAAGAAAAGAATTTTGTCATTAATGAGCTTTTAAGTATTATCGGTAAGATTTATGATTTAAAAACAACCGGTGGCCCTATCTTTGAACAATATTTTAGAAACACCTTACTTTTGTTATTAAGTGATCCTAAAGCCGGTTATACCTTAATGGAAGTAGTAAGGGTTTTAACTAATCCAGATTTTAGACATTATTTGCTTTTGAAATGTAATGATCCACTCGTAAAAGAATTTTGGGTCAAAGAAGCAGAAAAAGCTGGGGGAGACTTTTCTTTGGCCAATATGGCTCCCTATATTAATTCCAAATTAAGTCCGTTCCTTTCCAACGATTTGATTAAATATATAGTTGGCCAATCTCATTCCACTATCGACTTTAGGGATATATTAGACAATCACAAGATCTTTATTGTTAAACTCTCCAAAGGATTAATAGGAGATATTAATAGCCAAATCTTAGGAATGATCATAGTGGGGAGAATTTTGATGGCTGCTTTTGCTAGAGCTGACCAAGAAGAAGCAGATCGAAAAGATTTCAATTTATATCTAGATGAATTTCAAAACATTACCACTGACAGCGTAGCTACTATATTGTCCGAAGCTCGTAAATATCACTTGAATTTGACGATAGCCCACCAATACATAGGCCAATTAACAGAAAATATTCGCAATGCTGTATTTGGTAACGTGGGCAGTCTAATTACTTATAGAATCGGCCCTATGGACACAGAAGTACTTTTGAAAGAATTTGGACCCCAAGTAAATCAATACGATTTAGTAAATTTGGATAATCGCAAAGCTTATACAAGATTAATGGTTAAAGGGATGACTACTGCGCCCTTTAGCTTGAACCGTTTATTTAAACCCGAAGTTGGCAACCCATCTCTAGCGAAATTAATTAAAAGTTTGTCTGCCATGAAATATGGCAAATCAAAAGAAGCAATAGAGGCAGAAATGGTTGCCCGTATGCAAATGAAATAATTTTTAAACACTTTATATGTCCCTAGTTTTTTATCGTAAATATCGTCCTCGGCTTTTTTCTGAAGTGGCTGGTCAAGATGTAACTATTGAAGTTCTCACTAGAGCCATTAAAGAGGACCAAATTTCCCATGCTTATTTGTTTGCTGGGCCAAGGGGGACAGGGAAAACTAGTACGGCTAGGCTTTTAGCCAAGGCCTTAAATTGTCAGAAAAGAAAGGCTAATAGTTTTGAACCCTGCAATGAATGTGAATCATGTTTATCCGCAGAAAATGGTAGCAATTTGGACATTATAGAAATAGACGCCGCTTCACACACTGGAGTTGACGATATTCGTGAACTCATCGAGAATATAAAATTTCCTCCTATAAAATTCAAGTACAAGGTTTATATTATCGATGAGGCGCACCAATTAAGTAAATCTGCTTTCAATGCTCTCTTAAAAACCCTAGAAGAACCACCTTCCTACGCAGTCTTTATTTTGGCTAGTACAGAACCAGAAAAGTTTTTACCCACCATTCTATCTCGTGTGCAGCGTTATGATTTCAAACGGATAGCCTTAGAAGATATTATAAAGGAACTTAAATCGGTAGCCAAGAAAGAGGGATTGAATATCGAAGAAGAGGCATTACGTTTAATAGCGGCCAATGCGAGTGGGGGAATGCGAGATGCCGAATCAGTGCTAGGACAAATGGCAGCTATGTTTGGTAAAGAAAAAATTACTCTAGAAGCCCTAGAAAAAATAATGGGCTCCTTAAATTTTTCTTCCCTGAAACAATTAGCTGACTATATTTTAAGTGGCAATATCGGTGAAGCCATTAAAATGATTAATGTTTTAAATGATGGGGGATACGATTTAGATGAATTAAATCGTTCCCTTCTAGATTATTTTAGATGGTTATTACTGATTAAAGTCTCGCCCATTAGTGAGAAACTTATAGATAAAGTAACTACAGATGAAGAAATGAAAGTTTTGAAAGCTCAGGTAGAAAAAACGAGTGTGATTCAGATAGAATCATTTATAAAAGCTCTTATAGAACAAATGTCACGAACTAAAAAAGCCGGGCTGGTGACCCTGCCATTAGAATTAGCGATTATAGATAGTTGCAACAAGACTACTTAGAATGATTATTGAGAATTAGTTTCAATTTTTGGTTTCGGGTAAAACTTTTAATTTCAGCTTCACGATGTCTGCCAGCAGCTAAGGTCTTAAAAACTTCAAAGTATTTTAGTATCACTGGTCTACGTATTTTAGTGTAATGTGCCCCTTGATTTGAAATATTGTGCTGAACAACTCTCTTTTCTAAATTATTAGTACAGCCTGTGTACAAGGATTTATCAGCACACTCTACTATGTATGTGTAATAGGGCATATAGTAAGATTTTATAGAGACTACGTAAAAAAGCTGCGGGGCTTGGATTCGAACCAAGATACTAGGCTTCAGAGGCCCATGTCCTACCATTAGACGATCCCGCAAGAATGCTAAGCCAATATATCACAAAATAAGCTCAATTTAAAAGTCACACGGTTAATATTATGAATCAAGAGGAAAAAGAAAATTTACTTCTAGGTATAAAAGAGGAAGTCATAAAATGCCACAAATGTGGGTTATCAAAAACTCGTATTTTACCTGTGATTGGCCAGGGAAGTCACAATGCTAAGATAATGCTTATAGGAGAGGCTCCGGGAGCAAGTGAAGATAAAACTGGTGTACCTTTTTGTGGCAGAGCGGGTCAAGTTTTGAATCTTCTCTTAGCTTCTGTTGGAATCAAAAGAGATGATGTTTATATAGCTAACATTTTAAAAGATAGACCACCTCAAAATCGTGAACCAGCAGTAGAGGAGATTATTGCCTGTACTCCATATCTTTTGAGACAGATTGCTGCTATAGAACCCAAAATAATAGCCACTCTTGGTAATTATTCAGCTCACTTTATGTTGGAACAATTTCAAGTAGCCGAAAGCCATTTAGGTATTAGTCAATTAAGAGGAAGGAAGTTTATAGTTAAAGATCTTAACAGCAAAAATTCTTATATTATTATTCCCCTCTATCATCCAGCCGTGGCTGTGTACAATAATCACATGCTTGATGACTTGAAAAAAGATTTCCAGATTATTAAAGAAACTCTCGATAAAGAAGTGTAAATATTCATGAGAATTATTACTTGGAATGTTAATGGCCTCAGAGCCGTTCTCAAAAAAGATTGGCAAACGTTTGTTAATAAATACAAGCCAGATATTATTTGCCTCCAAGAAATTAAAATTAGTGATGAGGATATGCGTCAGCTGGACAAAGATTTGAAAGACTATCAAATTACTTGGAATAGTGCAGAAAAGGCTGGTTATAGTGGCACAGCCATTCTTTACAGAAACAATTTAAAAGTAAACGTTATTCCCATAAGGGATAGTGAATTTAAGAAAGAGGGGAGAATTACTCAAATAAAACTTGCTGGATTTAATATTTTTTCCGTTTATATTCCCAACGGCAAGAGAGACTTAAGTCGAGTAGATTATAAGCTAGATTTCTCTGACAGATTAGTAGATTATCTTCAACCACTTTTAAAGAAAAAAGAAAAGATAATTTTAGCAGGAGATTTTAATACAGCTCATAACGAAATAGATTTGGCACGACCAAAAAATAACGAAAAACATACTGGATTTTTACCAGTAGAAAGACATTGGTTAGATAGATTTTTAGATAAGGATTTTATTGATGTTTTTCGCAGTTTGCATCCTTCGGAAATAAAATATAGTTGGTGGGCTTATAGAACAGCTGCCAGGGAAAGAAATATAGGTTGGCGCTTAGATTATTTTTTTGTTAATAATGGATGGATGAAAAATATTAGTGATTGCCGAATACTAAATGATGTAAAGGGGTCCGATCATTGCCCCGTAGTCATGGATATTAAAGATTAGAATATGAATGACAGACAGCTTTTAAATCTATTTAAAATAAAAAGAGAAGAAATAGCTCGTCGTGAAGGCAAGGCTATTTTTTATGTTTTTAGTAATGATACTTTAGAGCGTACAGCTGCTTCTCGGCCAGCTACTTTAGATGATCTAAAAGAAATTAAAGGATGGGGGCAAAAAAAGATAACTGCCTATGGTCACGAATACCTAGCCCTTATTAATTCTTCGGATAATTCAGAGGATAGCCAATCAACTGTTTCTCATGCAGTTAATACTTCAGGGCCAAGAAGCTTGATTATGACAGTAGCCGAATTCATGAGCTTAGCCAATAAGGCCTTAAGCGGCTTAGGAGTGGTAGAGGTTAAAGGCGAAATTGGCAGTTTAAGTATTAAAGAAGATAAGGCCTATTTTGATTTAAAGGATTCCAATTTTAATAATTATGTAGTCAATTGTTTCTTAGGTTTCCAAGATTATGAGACCTATGGTTATTTACTCCAAAATGGACTGGAAGTAGTAGTTACTGGTCGTCCCAGTATTTATCAAACGGGTAGATTTAATTTAAGGTTAGAAAAAATTGAACCAGTGGGCGAGGGAGCTTGGCAAAAAGCGTTAGAACTTTTAAAAATAAAATTAGAGAAGCTTGGCTATTTCTCTTTAGATCGGAAGCGGGGCCTACCATTGCCCGTAAGAGAAATTGGTTTAATCACTTCAGATACTGGTGCAGCTATAACGGATTTCAAAAAGAATTTAGGTAATTGGGGAATAACTGTTTGGCAGGTTAATACACACGTGGAAGGTGATTTGGCTGAAGCAGAAATTATAAAGGCATTGCGCTCTCTTAATTTAAAACAGAACCTAGATGCTATAGTTTTAATTAGAGGTGGTGGTGGAGCCGAAAATCTGAAGGTATTTAATTCAGAAAAGATGGCTGAAGCCATTTTCAATTCTCGTACACCCATTGTTACTGGCATTGGACATGAAAGAGATCTAAGCATTGCTGATATGGTAGCAGACAAAAGTTTCTCCACTCCTACTGCCGTGGCTACTTATTTTCGAAATCAATACGAAGAGATAATAAATACTTTAAACGAGGGAGAATTCTCTTTAAAACAGGGTCTAGAGAATAATTTATATAATAAAACCATTCTTTTAGATCAAAGAACAGCTATTTTAAAAAGCAGTTTAGCCAATATCTTTTTAAACTGGCGGCAGAAAGAAAATGCTTTTGCTACAATTCTTAATAATTATCAATTTAAAATTCAGGAAAGTCGTCTAAAGCTAGGGCAAGTTACTGAAAATTTTCAAAACTATATTACAAATGCAGTTATTTCCTTAAAAAGGGACCTTGATTTAAAAAACAGAATTTTAGAAGGAATCAATCCAGAAAGGCCATTAGCTAAAGGATATAGTTTAATTTATAATGGGAAAGGTAATCTAGTAAAAAACATTAATGATTTAAAAGTAGGTGAGCTAGTATCTTTAAAACTTAAAGATGGTTCGGCCGAGTCGGAAATCAAAAAAATAAAATCAAATAATTTAAATAATAATTAAAATTTAAACATGAAAACTGACAAAAAAGAATTAACTCTTAAGGATGCTCTTTCAAAACTTGATGCTCTAGTCTCCGAGCTTAATAATCAAGATGTTGATTTAGAAGCTGGGTTAGAGAAGTTTAAAGAGGGGGTAGAGATTATTAAATTCTGCCGTGAACAAATCACAAAAGCAGAAAATACTTTCAAGTCCCTAAATCAAGAACTGGAGAAAAACAAAGGCGGAGAAACCACCAATGCTTTAATTTAGTGATTTTAAATCTATTGCCTGTGGATAACTTTAGAGTTATTTAATACCAATGCATGGAAAACAAGTATTTATGAGGATAGAGGGTAATGAGGAATTAATCTAAGGGACCAGAGGGGAATTCTTGACATGGTTCTATAATTTGATAAACTGACGATATCCTCATGGAGATCTCGCAAGAGGTGGAAGTGGGGCTGTAAGATTGGGATTCCCCTTAAAAGGATTCCCTTTTTTGCTTCTATAATTAATTTATTTAAAAAAGAGGGGATTATCCCCTCTTTTTTTGTATGTTTTTAAATAATCCTAATCCCCTTTCTTTTTATTAAGCTTTTTGGTTATTAGAAATAAATAGGGAATGCCCATCAGGGTAAGGCCATAACCAACATAATCAATAAAGCCATAGCTAAATTTGAGGGTTACATTCTCTTGGGTAGGAATAACGACCATATAGGCTGGAGATACTAAATAAGGTCCTTTAGCGCCAATAACTTTCCAAGTAGGGAAATAAGATATCTTAATGACATAGGGAATGCCTATAACGGGAGCCCTAAAGGTTACCATATCATTGGTGACCCAAATATTGGTTACTGGTTGTCCTTCTGGTCTCTCAGCAGAAAGCAGATTTTGCCACAGTTCATTTTCTTTAAGAGAGGTAGTAAAAATAATAGGTTTCTTTAGATCACCATTCTTATACCAGGGAACAGAATCTTTCTTAAGCCAATCTTTATTCTTAGATAGAATAGTAAAGTTATTAATTGGTTCTACAAGGGGGGCATTAGAAACTCGGTAGACATTAAAGGCCCCCGTATTTTTTAAAAGAGTAAGATCTGCATTATTATCTGCTAATGTTTTAATTTCTTCAGTATAGGCTACAAAATATTCTGCCCCAGAAGCTTGGAGGTGTTTAATGCCCTTTGTGAAATCAAAGGGTGGATATTCAAATCCGGCAATAGCTGTTGTTGGTTTTTTTGTAGTTTCAGCTTGATTAATAAAATGAAAAGGTCCAGCCAGACCTGATTCAATAAGGAGTCCTTCAAAAGTGGGGTGGCCCGTATGCATAGGGATAGTTTCTAAAACTCTAGGGGTACCATATTTATCATATTCAGGTCGATATTCCCACATCACCCTTCCTGGGGGGAGGGATTTAATATAAGAATAAAGGCTATCTAAATCATTGTAGCTACCCTTGGCTTGATAACCTTCATAATTCCATTTAAACCAAGAAGCGGAATAAGTATGTTCTTGTTTCACATAATAGATGGAAGTGCCAACGGCCAAAAGAAGAATCAAGTCTAATAATAAATATTTCTTTTTAAGAAATTTAATTTCTCTTATTAAACTAAATCCATAAGCAGCTACTAAAAGAAGGCAAAAAAGAAAATAGGGTAAAAAACGAGTATTCCAAACAGTAGTTTTATTAAGGAAGAGATAGAAAAGAATACTGCCGGAAGCAATTACTCCTAAAATGCGTAAACGGTCATCCTTTTTTAATATGGCCCAGATAATTCCTATTGAAGCCAAGACCGTGCATCCAATCCAAAGCTTGGGAAAGATAAGGCTCCATTTCACTTCATTGGTCCAACTCATGGTGCCAGAATAGCTCTTATACCAAACCATACTCAGAGTCCAAAAAGCTGAGAGAAGGAAAATACCTATATAGGTGAAGAAAATATATTTTATTTTTTCCTTGATTTTTCCATTAATCAAAAAGAAAAAAGGCGCTAAAGCTATAAGCATAAGGCCGGATATGGGGTGGGATAAAATAACAGCTGCGCCCAAAATAGCATTAGCGGCTAGATAACGTTTCTCTTTTATTCCCTTATACATCAGTCCGACAAAGACGAAAAGGAGAGCGATACTAAAAGTATGAGTAAATTGGCCAGCTAAAGTACTGGGCCAATTACCACCATAAGTGTTAAATCCTTCAAAGAACATTAAAAAAGTTATGAGAGCAGTGCCTAACTGTGGACCAGGGAATTTAACTTTGAGGAATTTTAAACACAAATAAGCTGCTAGGGGGAAGACGGCGATGGCTAGAAAGGTAATTAATTTGAAACTTATGGCAAGGGGTACCAGGAAACTTAAAATTACAGTAGCGGTATAAAGGAGAGGGGGATAGAAATATAGAAAAGGAAAACCACTATACCAATCAGGAGACCACCATTTAATCTTAGGAAAAACCTCTTTAGCATACCAGGGGATATAAATATGGGAGCCAGTATCTCCACCAGCCAAATCAGTATTGGTAAATAGATACTTAGTTGGGATAATCGAGAAGATGAAAACATAAACTATTAAAAACACTATAATAGTAAGAAGTATTTCATTTACTCTTTTTTTGTCTAAAGATCGTAGTTGTTTAAACATTATAATGATGAAAATAAATTTTAAAAATATCTTTTAACAAATAAAATCTTTCTTTAATTGCAAACTTACTCGGACGAGTATAATAGTTATCTTCTACTCTTAATCCTAGAGTGCCGACATTATAATGAAGCTTTTTAGCTAAATAGAGGATTTCTATATCAATAGCAAAACGCTTTATAAAAGTATGGGGAAAAATGTTTTGAGCTACTTCTTTTTTAAATCCTTTTAATCCAGCCTGGGTATCTTTGAATTTTAATCCAGTAAAAAGAATAATAAGTTTTTTTACTATAATTTTGGATAAATGGTAGATGAGCTTTTCTTTGGGCTGAATCTTTTCTACTATAGCTATATCAAAATTAGAGTCAGTATTTAATTTTTCTAGTAAGCGTGTAATTCCCTCAATCCCAAATGGTAGGTCAGCATCGCAGAAAAGTATATATTCCTTAGTAGCCTCTTGGACGCCCATTTTAATAGCATATCCCTTACCCATATTTTTAGGATAACTGATTATTCTAGTATGGTTGAAATAAGAATTCAGAATATCAGCAGTTTTATCTGTACTACCATCATTCACTAAAATAATTTCCGCTTGAGGGAATTTTTCTAGAAGAAGGGAAACAATAGAACCAATATTTTTCTCTTCGTTATAAATAGGTAAAATAAGGGAAAAATCCATCTAATTTAGTAATAAAAACTAAAGTTATCTTAACTGTTTTAGCTCTTTTTTACAAGAAAAAACTTACAGAATTAAGGAAAACAAGCTATAATAAACATATGAACTTGGATAAATTAAAAGAAATTCTAGATAAGCTTGAGGAACCAACTTATCGCTTTAAACAAATCAAATTAGCAGTATACAGAGATCTCAGAGAGGGTTTCGGTTTTGTAGATAATATACCTCAAGGATTAAGGGAAAGCTTGACCAAGCTCTTGCCTTTTAATGAGCTTACTTTAAAAACAGAACAGAAATCTCTGGACGGTACAGTTAAAAAATTGTTTTTAACAAATGATAATTTAGCCATAGAAAGTGTTTTGATTAAGCATGAAGATTTGAGACGTACAGTATGCGTGTCCACTGAAGCAGGCTGTCAAATCAACTGCTCATTTTGTGCTACGGGACACTTAGGATTCAAAAGAGAGTTAACTTCGTTTGAAATCTTTGAACAAGTTTTAGCTTTTGCGCGAGAACTCAAAATTAAGAATGAAAAAGTTACTAATGTTGTTTTTATGGGAATGGGGGAGCCGTTCTTAAATTATATAAATGTTAAAGAAGCTATTTTACTTTTAAATGACAAAGAAGGTTTCAATTTAGGACAAAGACACATTTCTGTTTCTACTAGTGGCATTATTCCTGGGATTAAAAGCTTTACAGAAGAAAATTGGCAGATTAATCTAGCCATTTCTCTACATGCCCCTACCAATGTCTTACGTTCCGAGCTTATGCCCATAAATACTACGTATTCCATAGAAGAATTAATGGCTGCCCTAGATACATATGTTTTGAAAACTAATAGAAAGCTTATGATAGAATATCTTCTTCTGGGGGGAATAAACGATAGTTCAGAAGAGGCAGAGGGATTAGCCAAACTTATTCATTCTTACAAAAACATTTCTCGTCTTAGTTTGGTTAATTTAATTATTTATAATCCAACTAAGGATAATTATGGTCATTGGGATAAGTTCAAAGCTCCTAGTGATATAGCTTTTAAAAATTTTGGAGAAATATTAACCAAAAAAGGCATCAATTGGACTCGTAGAGTAAGTTTTGGTAGTGAAATCGCTGGAGCTTGTGGGCAATTAGCGGGAGAAGAACAAGGGAATAAAAATAAAAATTAATTTATTCTTATTAAATAAAGTTGATCTATTTTATCTATATATTTTTGTTTAAGGGTTTGGTATAATTAGAAGTTAGACCTAACAAAACGAATGAGGCGATACCTTACGGTCAATTTTGTAAAAAGAATACTATTTAAATTACTTATCTTAAGTATTATTTTGGCAGGGATTGTTTTTGTATCTAAGTTTAGATTATTGGTGAAAGCAGACGAGTATATCAATATATTTCCCTCTAGTTATTCCATAGAGTCTGTTGGTAATACTAAATGGCAAAACCCTCAAAATATTTTTAACCAAGATTTAAAAGAAGATGCTCTGTTAATTGATTTTAACGATGACAACTCTGCTTTTATAGGAGGAGAAACTAAAGGAGAGAATTTAACAACTACAACTACACTATCCGAAGATTTATCAACGACCACTGTAACTACATTGACTGTGCCATCAAAGAATTCGACTACAACGACTCCCGATACTACTACAACTACTATTAGTACAGAAACGACTACTACCTTAGAGCCAACTACAACTACAACTACTATTGTTGTAACTACAACTGTTACCACACTACCACCAGAAACTACCACTACAACCACCGTTCCTATTGCTTTTATTCGAAAAGTTTTATCATTTTTTACTCCGGAGGCAAAAGCAGAAGAGGCTACTACAACAACCACAATAGAGATACCCACTACTACTATAACAGTAACGACGACTACGACAATTCCTACAGAGGTTACGACAACTGAAACTTTACCAACAACGACCTTAGCTACAATTGAAGAAGCGGCAACATCGACAAGTACTACTACTGTTTCCAAAGAAACTATTACGACTACAACAATTCCTAACCCAACAGCTCCCATTACAGAATCAACTACCACAACAATATCAGATATTCTTACCACAGAGAATGAAAATCTAAATCAATCTTCTTTAATTGTTTCCAATTTTGATTTGGGTGAAGAAGCTTTTAATCAAATGGCGTCTCAAAATGTTCAGTTGAGATTTTCTTTAGCAAGCCCACAACAAACTAGTGGTCAATTAATTATCAATTATTTCTATCGCAACGAATGGCAAACATTGGGAGAAATTGATTTATCACAAGAAGTATCTAACAATAAAAATGGCGGTTATTTTCTCTACGCCTTACCTGTTTTTGAAAACTTTCAAGAATTTAAAAATTTTAAAGTTAAATTTCAAGTATCTGGAACTCTAACTCAGAAAATATATTTAGATACTCTTTGGGTAGAAGTAGAGTATGACAAAATAGTTGAATCTAAAGAATCTTGGAATGCCGATGAAGACCCGGAATTTGATTTTTCGGATAATAATAAATCAAGAAGGATTTTAGATATCTTAGTAGGAGAAGATAACATAGAGGCTTCTATTAGTACTCCCGATGGCAGGGAGACTAAGGATGGCATTATGATAACGGGGAAGAAAGTTAAAATAACCAAATCCAAAGAAGCTGGATTTAAACCGGGTCGTTACACATTGAAAGTAAAACGGGGAGAACAAATTATAATTCAAGATTTTACGTGGGGCGTTTTAACTATCAACACTAATAAATCGATTTATTTACCTGGAGAAAGTGTGTATTTACAAATGGCCTCATTGAGAGATGATGGCCATACCATTTGTAATTCTAATCTTAAATTAGAAATTATCTCTCCAACGGGATTAACCAATTATCCCGCAGTCTTGCAATCAGGGTTCTGTGAACCAGATAATATTACCGACAAGCCAGATTACCTTACTAATTATTTAGCAGAAGAAATTGGCACCTATCAAATGAAGCTTGTAAATTTGGATAACAATTTTCAAATTACCAGCTCTTTTGTTGTAAAAGAATCAGTTCCTTTTGAAATTGAAAGAATTGGTCCTACCAGAATTTATCCACCAGCTACTTACAAGGTGACTTTAAAAATAAAAGCTAATGAAGATTTCAAGGGAAAAATAATAGAATCAGTACCAGATTCTTTTGATATAACTGCTGCGGGAGAAAGCACGATAAAAATTAAAAATAGCCTTAAACAAATTATTTGGCAAGTAGATTGGCGAGAAGGGGAAACATATGATATTACGTATAACTTTAAGGCTCCTGATGTTAGCCCTTATGTTTATTTATTAGGACCGTTTCAAATTGATAAATTTAAAGAAATTCGTCAATGGCAAATTGCTTCTGATACTCCTTTTATTTTCAACATGAAAACCGGCTATTACATTGGTGATGGTAATGCTATCTCAATTACAGGTCTAGGTTTTAAACCCCAGTTAGTAATTCTTAAACCAGATACGGGAGCTGGTAGTGGTGCTCTTTTTAAAACTACCAACATGCTTCAGAACAATGCCGCCCATTTTGTGGCCGCAGCCGATTTAACAACTGGATCTATTCAATTTGGTAAAGATGGTTTTGATGTTTTAGGAGCTGATTCCAATACGGTTAATGTTCGTTATACTTGGGTGGCCTTTGCTGGTTCCGACTGTACCTCTAACGGTACTTTTTGTGTTGGACAGTACACGGGTGATGGTAGTGCCAAATCGATTACTACAGGTTTCCAACCAGATTTAGTTTGGGTGAAACAATCTACTGCAGTGGGTGGTAATTGGCGCTCGTCAGTTATGCCTAGTAACTATGGTCAGTATTTTGCTGCTACTGCCCAAGATACTTCAGGAGCGCTTTTCTCAACTTTAGATGCTACTGGTTTTACAGTGGGTACTACCAATAGCGCCAGTGCCGGTATTTATTATTATGTGGCTTTTAAAAATACTGCTAACAAAGTGCACGTTGATACTTATGCCGGTGCCGCTGGTGCCCAAAGTATTACGAGTGCTACTTTTGCTCCGGATTTTGTTTTTGTTAAAACTAGTGCTGCCGTAGGAGCTGTTTACAACATGAAGTTATCCTATGGAAATTATTCCAGCTATTTTTCTGATACAGCCAATCTTACTGGCGCAATTACTGGTTTAACCTCTACTGGTTTTGATGTGGGCACGGGTACAACAGCCAACGGTAGTGGAGCTACTTTGTATTACGCTGCTTTCGGTGGAGACGCAGCTCCTTCGGCTGGTAGTGGAACATTCACTATGGCCAAAGGTTCTTATACAGGTACTGGAAATTACATTAATATCGGCGGCTTAGGTTTTAAACCTGATTTAATTATTGTCAAAGGTGATACTGCTCAATATGGTGTCTTTAGAACTAGCCTTATGGGTGGGGACTCTACGGCTTATCTAGATGCACCTCTAACTAATTTAACGGGTGGAGTGGTAGCCATCACAGGGGATGGTTTTACTATTGGTACAAGTGTAGTTACTAATACCGCCAGTGCCACCTATTATTGGACAGCGTATGGTAATGCTTGGAATCCTAAAACCAATTCTGGGGCTACCGATTTTTACATTGGGGCTTATCATGGTAACGGAATTGACGACAGAAATATTACTGGTTTACCTTACCTAGCAGATTTAGTAGTAATTAAAAACAGTGGTGCGGCTTACAAGGGTGTTTGGAAATCTTCTGAACTAGCCGCGACCTATAGTGGCTTCTTCGATGGTGCTACGGAAACCACTAATTATATCCAAGCCTTAAGTAGTGATGGTTTCCAAGTGGGAACGGGTTCCAGAATGGTGAACTATGCCGCTACTCTTTATTTCTATTTTGGTTTTAAAGAAGGAACTAATTTTGCCGTTGGTACTTATTCCGGTAATGCTGGTACTAACGATATTACTGCTGTTGGTTTTCAGCCAGACAATTTATGGATTAAAGCCACGGCAGCCACCCAAGGAGTGACAAGAACTAGCAGTCTTACAGGAGATGGAGCGTTACCATTTTTAAATACTGGTAATATTACCAATGCTATTACGGCTTTAATTTCTACTGGTTTTTCTGTTACGGGTACCGCAGCCGAAACCAACACTTCCGGTACTAACAATTATCGCTATATGGCGTGGAAGAATCCGGTCACTTTTAACCAAGCTTCTTATCGTTTTTTTAGTAACAATGATTCCACTGATGTGGGAACTGCTTTAGCAGCCCAAAATACACCGGCAACTTTATCAGCAGTTGGAGACGCTTTTCGATTAAGAATGCTCATTCATATCGGTTCCTCAGTATTTTCTAAAAATTCACAACCATTTAAATTATTATTCGCGGAAAAAGTAGGTGCCACTTGCGGAGATGATGAAACATTTGCTAACGTCACAACCTCTTCGATGATTTCTTTTAAAAATAATACTCCTAATGATGGAGAAGTTTTAACTTACAATAGTAATGATCCGACCCATAGTACTGATGCAGTGATTGACCAAACCTATGTAGAAAGTAATAATTTTACCAGTGCAGTTTCTTCTATAGAAGCCGGTGAAGATGGTAAATGGGATTTTGCTTTATATGATAATGGTGCTCCCTATGGTACAACTTATTGTTTTGGAATAGTAAAAGATAGTGGAGCTATTTTGAACACTTATACTGTTTATCCAGAAGTAACAACAGCTTCGACACCTCCAAACCCAGTTGTTTCTGATGTTCAACTAAATGGTCAAACCAACATAGATTTAACCGAAGGGACAACAACATCTATATCGGCTACTGCCGATGTTTCTGACCCTCAAGGTTGTAATACTATTAGCGGTGTAATGGCTAAAATATATCGCTCTGGGGTTGCTGGAGGAAAAGACTGCACGGCTAACGATAATAATTGTTATAGCGTAGCTTCTTGCACAGAAAACTCTTGCTCAGGAAATGATGCTACTTATACTTGTACTATTAGTATGCAGTTTTTTGCAGATCCAACTGATACTGGTACTCCTTGGGTTGGAGAATATTGGAAAGTTTGGATAGAAGCTACCGATGGAAATTCCAATATTGGTAGCGCATATAATACTGATGGTGCACCAGAAGTAAATTCACTTTTAGCTCTATCAGTTATTTCTAATATAAACTATGGGAATTTTGATCCTGGTAGCTCATCGGTAACTCTAGATAAAAAAATAGCTATCAGTTCAACAGGTAATGTATCTTTAGATACTAATATTTATGGAGTGGCCATGACTTCTGGCGGAAATAGTATAGCTATTGGTCAACAAAAATATTCTTTAATTCCAGATACTACTTATTCTTCGGGAACCCAATTAGTAGCTAGCCCAGGTGCAAATGCCAATACTAATGTTTGTAAAAATGTTTCCATAGTTAAGCAAACTCAAGACATTTGGTGGGGGATAGCTATTCCTGATCCTCAAGCAACCGGAACTTACAGTGGTTCTAATACCTTTTCAGCTATTAAAAATTCCTGGGCAGATCCAGGTGATTGGTGTGAATTAACTGGCCAGGTGGCTTATTGGAACCTAGATGAAACTACTGGCCTTTCTGCTACCGATTCTTCTGGTAATGGTAATACTGGCAACCTAAGCACTGGTCCCACTTGGGCTAATGGATTAATTGGAGGAGGATTGAGCTTTGATGGTACTAATGGTTATTATGTTGATGCGGGTAATGCTACTAGTTTACAATTATCAGAAAAGGGAACGATCTCCTTATGGATAAATATGAGTAGTTATTATCCAACCAACAGTCGTTATATTTTTGGAAGATCAGATTTTTTAATATATTCAGATTATAATACATCCGAAGAAGTTATTTCTTTGAAAATATCCAATGGAACAACTTATTATCCACGAGTTGTTGACGTTATGCCTCTGAATGAATGGCATCATTTAGCAGTGACTTATGATGGAACTTTGGCCTCCAATAATGTAGTAACTTATTTTGATGGGATGCAGCAGTATACTGGAACTGTAACAGGTTCTTTAGTTTCTCCTACTGCCACTTGGTATATGGGAGATAATCCAAGTAGTTGGGACTCTTTTGATGGTACGATTGATGATGTTCGGATTTATAATCGAACCCTTTCAGCAGACGAAATTTTAGCCCAATACAACGCGAATAAATAAAAGAGAGCGGTTAAAGACAGACCGAAACTTCTTTACTTGACTAGAAATTATATGGTATAATTAAAAAGTATTCGATCGGCATTAATTTGGTTTTAAGATATAATTTTAATAATTAAATAATTAGAAGAAGCAAAGAACTTGAAATCGTATTTGGACGCCTGATTTCGAGGGAGCTAGTGGCGTAACCGACTCATATATTTTTATATGCAACTCATTAATAAAAATAAATTTGTACCCTGGTTTTTATGTCTTTTATTAATTCTTCAGGGTACGGGTTTGTATCATATAACGTCTGTTTTTGCGGGAAACGCATCTACTTCGGCAGGTGTTAATAATAAAGTTCCTACTTACACCGGTAATGTGGCAGAAAGTCCTGCTTCCTATGCTACTACTCCTACAGCTGTTGGTGCTGACGTTACTTTTAAAGTAACGGCTACCGATAAGAATAACGATAAATATTATTTAGCTGTTTGTACGACAGCTGCCGTTACTGCCCATGCGAGTGCTGCTCCTACTTGTGATGTTGGTACTTGGAAGGTATCCGCAGAAACATCTTCTGGTAGTGAGGCAACTGCCGCCTACACTACTCTTCAGGGTGATGCTTCTTCTAATAATTGGTATGCCTATGTTTGTGATAAAAATGCCAATTCTCTTTGCACAACTGTAGATAGTGGTACTGGCGATAGCGGTAGTCCTTTTATTGTCAACCATGCTCCTACATTCACGGTTTTTGCTGACGATGCAGGTGCAGGTAAAGCACCAGGGGCCACAGTTACTTGGACAAGTACATCCACCGATAGCGATAGTGATACCGTGACTCTATATGTTTGTAAAGACAACGATTTCACTGGTACCGATTGCGGTGTTGGTGGCAAATGGTGTAACAGCAATGCCAGCGCTTCCGACCCTACTTGTAATGTAGCTATGCCAAGTATTATGCAAGATAAAGATTGGGAAGCATTTGGTTATATAGTTGACGCGCATGGAGCCGCCTCTGCTGGTGTTAACCAGGGTACAGATTCAACTTTAACTATAAGTAACGTGGCCCCCTCCATTACGGCTTCGAGTATAATTATTTATGATACCGATGGATCGGGTGATATGACTTTGGCCACCTCGCAAGACGAAACTACTGGATTCAAAGTTGCGCTTAGTATAACAGATGCAAATAGTTGTCTTAATGCTTCTACCGGGCATGAAATAGCCTCAGCCGCTATAAATGTTAGACGTTCAGGAATAACGGCTGCCAACTGTGATGCAACCGGTGAGTATAATCCTAATAATTGTTATCCAGACGATTATGCTTCATGGAATACCAGTTGTACTCAGACGGGTACATGCGGTGGGGCTGGCGATGATACGATTGAATGGGAATGTACTTTTCCGCTCCAATATCTTGCAGATCCAACTGTAACTAATTCTACTTTCGATGCTCAATATTGGATAGCTGATGCAAAAGCAATAGATGATGATACTGCTGATTCTGGCTTCATAACATCAGCTGATGCAGATGGTACAGAGATGGGGCAATTTTTGGATTATCATTTAAATACCGTCTCTATTAATTATGGTAGTATGGATCCAGGAGCTGCTTCTTCCGACCAGGCTACTACATTAGAAGCAACGGGTAATGTTGGTTTAGATGAAACACTTTATGGGACTAATATGGCTTCTGGGGGGGATACTATACTTGTTGGTCAACAAAAATATAAATTAACCGCTGGAGGAGGTTGGACGGGAACAGCCCTTGTCGTAACTCCGGGGAACGAAGCAGAACTCAATTTAAAAAAGAGTACCGTAGTGCTTACACCAGAAACGAAAGATACTTATTGGGTTTTACAGGTTCCTGACCCTCAAGCAACCGGTACATATAGTGGTACAAATACCATAGAAGGTAAAGTGGGTGAATATGCTGACTGGTAATTATATAGAATTAATATATAGCTCCGGAAAAATTTTATGTTCAAGAGTAAATTCCTTTTCTTCGTATTAATAATAGCCAGTTTTTTGGGTTTAACATCTTCTAATCCAAAACAAGCTTTGGCTGGTTTTGGTATTTCTCCTCCCTATGTCAATAATGATAATTTAAGTCGTGGTTCTTATTACGAACAAAAGATAGTTTTAGTACGTGGTGACCCCACTGAAGATTGGAAAGCAGAAATCATCGTAGATGTTGCGAATGCCAATGGTTGGATTTCTATAGACAAAGGCAATAGTTTTATTTTACCCAAAGATGTTAATCAGGTTCCCATGATAGTCTCTGTTAGAGTTCCTCAGGATGCTGCTTACGGCGACTATAAAGGGAGAATCCGTATAAGAACTGTCCCAGTGGCGGCACCAGAGCAAGGGGTTGTTTCGATTGCCCTAGGTGCTCAAATTGATGTTAATTTAAGAGTTTCTCGCGCCAAGATTTTTGATTTTGCTTTGCATAGTATCACTTTGGGAGATTCTTCAGCCTCATTTAAAGATTGGTTAGGATTTACTGTCCCAGCCCAAGTGTTAGTGAAAATGCAAATAGAAAATAAAGGTAACTACTCTTCGGCACCCACTAAATTGCTTTTAAATATTAGTCGTCCAGGCCAAAGTACAGTATTTAAAACAGTAAGCACTACTCATTTATCAAAAATAGCACCCTTTGGTATTGAATGGATATCTAAAAATCTTCCTGTAGATTTGGCAGCGGGTAGCTACTCTGTTGAATATCAAGTATTTAAGAATCAAAATGTTGCCTATAAGGGCACTTTAGATTTGAGCGTTATAGAAAAAGATATTTCAGGCTACAGTTTATGGCAGAAAACATCCAATACCACTAAGTTGATTATATTAACCTCTTCACTTTTAGTTGTCGGAACCATAGTCTTAATAGTAAAACGAATAATATTTAAAAGATTTTAACGATTATAGGTAGTGAATAATATTGATCATAAAAATTTATTCAGGAATTGTGTTTCCAAAAAACTGCTGCCAATTATATTCTTAGTTAGCAGCGGTTTTTGGATGATGAATGTTCAAAACATTTCAGCTAACAACTTACAAACAACGGTAAGAGTAAGAATTAGTGGAACCACCACTACGACAACTAGTTCTGGCGGCGGTGGGGGTGGAGGCGGCGGCGGTGGGGGATATATTCCAGTTAGTACTGCTAAAGTAATTTTTTCTGGATTAGCCTATCCTAACAATAAAGTCTATATTTTAAAGAATGGTGTTTTGGCCATTCAGACAATTTCTGGTCCAGATGCTAAATTTTATGTAGAGCTTACTAATATTACTGCTGGTAATTATAATTTTAGTGTTTGGTCAGAAGATGTTAATTCTATAAGGTCTTTGAGTCATAGTTTTTCTGTTTACATTACCGATAATGCTGCTACTACTATCAGTGGTATTTTATTACCGCCCACAGTAGCCATAGACAAATCAGAAGTGAAAAAAGGGGAAACTCTAACTGTTTTTGGTCAAACAGTACCCAGTGCTATTATTACCGTATCAATTAATTCAGATAAGGAAATTATAGATGAAATAGTGGCGGGTAAGGATGGCCTCTACCGTTATCTTGTAGATTCAAAAGATCTTGAAAAGGGTAATCATGAAGTGAAAACAAAAGTATATGTGGCTGGTGAAGAATTAGTTTCTACTTATGGCAATGTCCTTTCATTCATAGTGGGTACCAAAAATGTGCCTAAATCTTCTATGGCTCCGGGACGAACTACCCATCCTCCCCAAGGAGATATCAATGATGATGATAGAGTAAATCTTATAGATTTTTCAATCTTAGCTTATTGGTGGGGAAGGGGTGGTAAAAGTGACGCCTTACTCGCTATAGATAAAAAATTGTATGTAGACGATAAAATAGATTTAAGAGATTTTAGTATAATGGCGTATTACTGGACTGGGTAGTTACAATTTGGGTAAACGCTTTTAGAAGTTAAAAATGAGATATAAAAACAAATTAAAAGTATTTTTGCTAGTAAATTGTTTAGCACTCACAGTGTTATTTTTAGGATCAAACATAACATTCGCTGCCGAATTAAATTTTTCTCCCCCCAAGCTAATCGAAGAAACTGAAAATACCTATGTAGTAGATTTAAATCTAGATACCCAAGGAGATAATATTAATGTCTTAGAAGTATTTTTAAATTATTCTCCTACAAATTTTGATTTAAAAAATATTCTGACTGGAGACTCTGTTATTAATTTTTGGGTTCAAAAACCGCAGAGCAAAGATGGTTTGATCCATTTTTCTGGTTCTATTCCTGCGGGCTATTTTGGCTCTAAAGGTAGGATACT
>JBAQYG010000014.1:0-9962 GCA_049299915.1 Minisyncoccia bacterium
TACCTAACCAAGCTTTCCCTAGCTCGATTAAAAACTATTAACTTAAGCCAATTAGAAAAATTGGTATATTTACCCCTGAATGAAAATATCTTTGCGCTTATAGGAGCTGCTGTTCAAGGAGATAAAAGTAAGGCTCAATACATGCTACAGCAAGAAATAGATAGTGGGGCTCACCCTCTTTATATTCTCACGATGCTAGTTTATGGTTTTAGAAGTCTTTTAATTATTCAATCTGTTCTTCAATCTGGTAAAGATGCCTATAGCGAAAGTGGCCTAGCTCCTTTTACAGTTAGGGCCAATATTAATACTGCTCGAAAATTGAACCAGACAAAACTTAAAAATATCTATAATCGTTTAGCTAAAATAGATGGCATTTTAAAAAGAGGTCAAATAGACCCCTCTTTAGCGTTAATGATGTTTATTCAAAGCCTTTAAGCCTTTTTAGTAGTTGAAGCAGCTTTGAGAATACGAGCATTTTTAGCCTTCAATCTAGCAGCTTTATTATCGTGGATGATATGGCTTTTGGCTAACTTATCCAAAGCCTTGTAAACGTTAGGTAAGATTTTGTGAGCCTCTTCATACTTACCAGCAGTAACGAGTTTGATGTATTTTTTTTGTAAAGCATGCCAATTATCTTTCTTAGGGGCATTAGCTTTTTTCTTATTGCGGTTTTTAGCTATTTCTCTTTTAGCTGTTTTGGTAATGGCCATATAGTTTAGAAACTGTAAGTAAATTGATAAAACGTTGCTATTATTGCATTTTTAGCATTAAAAAGCAAACAGGGTCATGGGAAATAAAAGAGAGAATACCTCTAGAAACTTTTAATTTAAAAGATTACCTTATCTAAAACACAAGGAATCTATATAGACTGTAAGAGGTGTTTTTGCTATCATATGGGAGGCAGATAATAATTTACTTTATGGCTCAAAATAAAACAGTGGTAATAGGAGAAAGTTTGGCTAAAAATATAGCCAAAATCTTGAAAATTAAATACGTGCCAGTTATTAATAGAACTTTCCCGGATAGTGAAGTCCAACCACGCTTAAAAAACACTGTTACCGCTTCAACGGCAATTGTAGTTATTCAAAAACTAGAGAATGAATCGATTAATGATTATCTTATAAGATTTTATTTGGTGGTTGCCAATATTAGGCCTCAAGTCAAAAAAATAGTAGCAGTCATGCCATATTTGCCCTATGCGAGACAGGACAAGGCTTTCCGTAAGGGGGAGCCATTGTCTTTCCAATTAATAGCCAACATGATTAGTAATAATGTAGATCAATTTGTTACGATTGATCCGCACGAACACAGATTGTTAGTAAAAAATGTTTTCAAAGTTTCTGTAAAAAATATATCGGCTTTTGCTATCCTAGGTAGCCAATTTAAAAATGAAGATTTAGTTATAGGACCCGACAAAGAATCTCGTCCGTTTGTTAATGAATTTACTAAAGAAAACCATTTACCAATTCTTGTTTTTGATAAAGTACGTAATATTAAAACTGGTAAAGTAAATTTTAAATCAACCAATTTTAAAAAAGTGGTTGCCAATAAAAAGATAGTTTTGGTAGATGATGTTATTGCTAGTGGAAAAACTATATTACAGCTTCAAGAAGAATTGAAAAAAAATGGAGCAAAATCAGTGAGTTTGGCTTTTGTTCATAATATGGCTAGTACAGATGTAGCAGCCAAAATGAAAAAAGTTGGGTTTAAAAAAATTCTTACTACAGATACCTTACCCTCAACTTTTCAACAAATAACTATAGCGCCCGTGATAGCTAATTTTTTAAAAGATTATTTAAATAATTAAAATGGCAGAAAGATTTTTCGAATTAAAAGTAGTTCCTTTGGATATAGTCACCGGAAGAAATTGGATAGTGCTTATTAATGTAGAAGATGGTTTAAAATATGGTATCAGAGCTGGAGATGAAGTATCTTTACGTTGGGACAGTCGTCAAACAGAAGTAGCTGTTGATTTAACTACTAGTTTTGTAAAACCAGGTGAGATAGGGATATTAAAAGATATTTTGGAACACTATCATCTATCTTCCGGAGAGCAGCTTTCCCTTTCCTTGGCTCCTAAGCCAGAATCTTTAAAAGCTATTAATAAAAAATTAAATGGAGGGAGACTGAGTGAAAAAGAAATTACTTCTATAGTAGAGGATACTATCAACTATAAACTTAGCGATTTAGAATTGGCCTATTTTATTGCCTCATCTTTTCCAGAAAATAATTTTACAGGAGAAGAGGCTTATTTCCAGACAAAGGCCTTTGCTGAAACTGGAGAAATGTTTAAATTCGGGAAAGTAGTGGCAGATAAACATTCAATTGGTGGTCTCCCGGGGAATAAAATTACACCCATCATTGTTTCTATAGTGGCGAGCTATGGCATTACCATTCCTAAAACATCTTCACGGGCAATTACCAGTGAGGCTGGTACAGCTGATGCCTTAAGCGTAATTAGTCCTGTCGGTTTTAACAGGGAAGATATAGAAAAGATAGTAAAAGAGACAGGAGCCTGTTTAATTTGGGGAGGAGCCTTAAAAATAGCTCCCGCCGATGACCGTTTCATTACCGTTTTGAAACATTTAGGAACAGAGCCTCTCTCTAAAATGGTGGTCAGTATTATGGCTAAAAAAGTAGCCATGGGTGTTACTCATCTAGTAATTGATTTTCCTATGGGTGAAGGTACCAAAATAAAAGATATGGCTACAGCCAAAAAAACCATAAACTTATTTAAATATATTGCTAAAAGATTTAACATAAAATTAAGAGTCATTATTCAAGATGCTCGCGGCCCCATCGGTAAGGGCATAGGACCGGCTCTAGGTATCAGAGACGATATTGCTGTCCTAAACCAACTCCCTAATAGACCATTAGATCTAGAGGCTAAAGCCACTCTATTAGCTGGAGCACTTTTAGAACTTACTGGTTATGCCAGAAGAGGTAAGGGGAAGCAATTAGCTCAAAAAGCTCTTCAGAATAAACAAGCCTTAGCTAAATTTAAAAATATTATAGAAGCCCAAGGAGGAAATGTTCCTGATTACGACGAAGTAAAATTGGCTCCCTTAGTTTTTGAATATAAAGCGAAAATTAATGGCTTAATTAAACAAATGGATAATATCGCTGTTATTGAAATAGCTCGTATCTTAGGTGCCCCAGAAACATTAACTGCCGGTATTTATCTTAATAAGAGTCTGGGGGATTCATACCAAAAAGGAGAAACTCTTTTTACTCTTTATTCAGAGAGTGAGGCACGCTTAGAAATGGCTCAAGATTTTTTGATTGCTCACAATTTAATTAAATAATTTTTTAAAGATTTTTATGCGCAAAGGATTTTTTGAGGGAACAGCGATTCTAGTTGGTATGATCATAGGAGCTGGAGTTTTTACTCTTCCATATGTCAGTCTTAAATCTGGCGTAATACCAACCTTAATATTATTAGCTTTAGTGGGTATTCTGGTTACCTATATTCACCTCCTTTATGGCGAACTATCCTTAAGAACTGAAAAGTCATGTGGTTTACCAGGTTATGTTGGAATATATTTAGGGGATAGAGTGAAAAAATTCGTCCTTCTTACCACTCTTTTAACCTTCTCAATTTCTCTACTTATTTTGCTTCTTTTGGCTACTCAATTTTTAACAACCCTCTTGAACCAGATAGGTGTTACTAGCTTGGGCAGCCCATGGATATTTACCATTTTATGGTTAGTAATTTCCTTTATTACTCTTTATGATTCCCGTTTAGCAGTAAAGGCTAATTTCATTCTCTCTTTTATTCTAGTCGCCATCTTTATATTCATTTCCTTAAAAAGCTTTCCAGTTATTCAAATGGCAAATATAGTGCCTACTCATTGGCTGGGATTTCTATTGCCCTATGGAGTTATATTCTATTCCATCAATGGTTTAGCTGCAGTGCCAGAAAGTTTACAAACAGCTAGAATCAATAATCTTCCTCGTAAAAAATATAAACAAATAATTCTTTGGGGAACTCTTATACCAGTAATTATTTATGCGCTCTTTATAGTTAGTGTTGTTGGAATTAGTGGACTCTCTACAACTGAAACAGCAATTGGCGGACTAGTCGGTATTTTAGGTCCCAAGATAGTAATTCTCGGTGCAGTTTTAGGATTATTAGCCGTAGTCACTTCATATGTTTCTTTTGGAATGTATTTGAAACATCTATTTGTTAATGATCTGGGATTTACTCGAGTCATCGCCCAAGCCTTGATTCTTCTGATGCCCTTCATTTTGTATTTTACTGGCTTAAATAATTTTTTACAGGCCATTGGATTTATGGGTGCTCTTCTAGGAGGTGCAGAAGGAATTTTAGTTTTAATATCGGCCTATAAAGCTAAAAAAATGGATAGTAATCGTGAACCAGAATATACTGTTCCATTACCAAAATGGCTG
Organism: Minisyncoccia bacterium; assembly: GCA_049299915.1. GTDB lineage: Bacteria > Patescibacteriota > Minisyncoccia > UBA6257 > JAVHQB01 > JAVHQB01. Next base: position 4,411 of record JBAQYG010000014.1, read on the forward strand.
CTAATTGTTTTAATTATTGCCCTTTTAGGGGGAGCAACAATGGAAGTTGCCAAGGTTCTAAAGGGTGTGATAGGCTAAGAAAACTACGAGTTAAAATAGAAAAGCATAAAAAGAGAAAAATTAATGATTCTCTTGCCCCTATATTTCAATGGATAGAATATGGCCCTCCGAAGGCTACGATGGGAGTTCGACTCTTCCTGGGGGCACAATATATTGCCAAAATGTTAAAACCTATTTAGTTATTAGCCAAAACAGAAAGAGTGAAAATGTTACAAAATTCTTCAAAATTTATGCTCCAGGATTTAGCTCTTAATAAGAGAGCTAGTTTTGACTACCAGATATTAGATGCAATAGAGGCAGGAATGGTTCTTACGGGAGGGGAAACTAAATCAGCCAAACTGGGTCATATTCATTTAAATGGTTCATTTGTGGTTCCTCATGGTTCAGCACTCTATTTAATCAATTGTCTTATAGAGCCATATCAGGGGCAAGGAGTAGATAAGGAAGCTAAAACGAGGAGCATTAAATTACTTTTAAAAAAGAAGGAAACTGATTATTTAACCTCAAAAATAAAAGCCGGTGGCTTGACTTTAATACCCCTCAAAGTGTATAATAAGCGCGGTTTAGTCAAGGTAGAAGTCGCTCTTGCCAAAGGCAAAAAGCTTTATGACAAGAGGGAAACTATCAAAAAACGTGACGACCTAACACGTATCCGTAGGGGAGAAGATTAGTTTTGGGGATGTTGGGTTTCGATAAAAAACGTTTTTAGCGATAAACGAATCGAGGATGCCAAATTACCTCGTAAATCATTTCGGCAAACACAATTGTCAACACTTTGGTTCCTGCCTACGCTTTAGCGTAGGCTCACCTTTGACAAGGGGTAATAAGCTGATCTCTAATAGGCTTTTTATCTTTAAACTTTAGGGCACTTGAAGCTAGGGCTACCAGAATTCAAGTGAAAATAGGTAGCAAAAAGATAGCGCTTTAGCTCGGTTTAAGACTATCTTTCAACAACCGAGATACATTCGTAGTTTTATCGTTAGAAAATTTTTTAGACGCGAGTTCAACTCTCGCCATCTCCACTAAGTTTAGTAATTGAAAAACTAAGCTTTACCTAATTTTTATTAGGTTTTTAATTTCATTTTATTTAAATCATTATCTTGTTCAAACCAAATAACATTAACCATCCCGAAACTGTAAGATTAATCGGGTTGGATGATAAGCAAATAGGAGTCATGAGTTATGCCGAGGCTCAAAAAAAAGCAACGGACGACGGTTATGATTTAATAGAAGTTTCTAGTAAGGCAGTTCCCCCGATTTATAAGATAGGTGACTATGGCAAGTATTTGTATCAGAAGGCCAAAGAGCTCAAGAAGCAGCAAGTGAAACAGCACAATGATGAAGCTAAAACTATTAAAATAAGCTTCATGGAAGGGATTCATGATATGGAGATTAAGGCCAAAAAAGCTTCTGAATTTTTAGCTGAAGGCAAGAAAGTAGATCTCTTAATGGTCCTTAGGGCAAGAGAAAAGGCCCACAAGGATTTGGGAGCACAGAAGTTTGAAAATTTTTTGAAAATGATTCCGGGTGGCTATCAGCCATTATCAGAAACAAAAGCTACCCCGTCAGGATTCTTTGTAACTATTAAAAAATCTTAAATTTAAAATATGAGAAGCAGTTTATCCAAACGTTTAAAAGTAACCGGGAGTGGTAAGATAATGATTCGTAGTAGTAAAATTGGACATAATCGTTTAGCCAAAAATGGCAAAAAGATTAGGGCAATGAGAAAACCCAAGGAAGCCAATAGTACGTATACCAAATTTATTAAAAAAGTTATTTAAGACGATAGAATATGACAAGAGTTAAAAGAGGAGTTCAAGCCAGTAAAAGACGTAAAAAAATTATTAAAGCAGCTAAGGGTTATCAATACAGACGAAAAACAAATTATCGTGCTGCTAAAGAAGCCTTTATGCATGCAGGCGTCCATGCTTACACTAGCCGTAAATTAGTGAAGCGAACCAAGAGAGCAGAATGGCAGATCAAAATTAATGCTGCTTGTAGACTAAATGGTTTAACCTATAGTCAGTTTATGCACCAATTAAAACTTCAGAATGTTGTGCTCAATCGAAAAGTCTTATCTGAATTAGCCGAACAAGAACCGAAATTATTAGAGGCAATCATAAAAGAAGTAGCCGCTACCAAATAGATAAGAATTAATAGAAAACACCCTTAAACAAACTGAGGGTGTTTTTTAAATAAAAGGAAGATTAGCTCAAACTTTTTGCTCGTTAACCCTTTTTTTGATATATTCAAAGGATGATAATAACAGTTAAAAGATACTTAACTGACTTAACCGATAAGGTTTTGGGTGATTTTTGTGTGGACAAGCAACTGCCCAAAGCAGCTATCCCTTTTAAAATAGAAAAAAACAGTTTGGAAGAGTATGGCGATTACAACACCAATGCCGCCTATATTTTAGCCAAAGAATTAAAGAAAACTCCCCTAGAAATAGCTGAAGAACTTTTGCCGTATTTCGAAAATATTCAGAAAAACTACGATAAAAATAATTGGATTAGTGCTATAAGAATTTCTTCTCCCGGATTCATCAATTTCTCTTTAAGTCCTAAGTTTATTTTTTATTTACAAAATAGTCTTTACACTAATCCTAAGAATTTTTCTAGAGCTGGATTTTGGGGTGATATTTTAAATAAAATAGGTCGAAAGGTACAAGTTGAATTCATATCAGCGAATCCTACAGGAGAACTAACGATAGGAAATGGTCGGGGCGGTTTTTTGGGCATGGCTATAGCCAATATATTGAATCTAGCTGGAAGCAAAGTTACTAAAGAATATTATATTAATGATATCGGTCGTCAGATAGAAAAATTAGGCGTGAGCATCTGCGTAGCCCAAGGGAAAGAGATAGATGTTAAAAAAACCAATATAACTTTAGAAGAATGTTATAAGGGGTCCCTTATAGACCATTTGGCAAAAACTCTTCCAATAACTCCAGCAGAAAGTTTTACTGATATTGGCTCAAGGGCAGGCAAAGAAATCCTTAAAACAATTCAAAAAGATGTGGAGTCGAGTCTTAAAATTAATTACGATAAATGGACGAGAGAAAGTGATTTAATCAAAAATGGTTATTTAAAAAAGACTCGAGTTTGGCTTAAAAAAAGTGGTTTAACTTATGAAAAAGATAATCTTACGTGGTTAAAAACCACTGCTTTTGGTGATAGTGAAGACAGAGTCATTGATAGGCCGCATGAGTTGGGCTTTGAAGGTGTAGGTACTTACTTTTTATCCGATATCGCTTATCATTTATACAAGTTTCAAAAAGGAGGATATGACAGAGTAATAGATATCTGGGGAGCTGATCATTATACCCATATGCAGAAGATGCTAATGGTAGTAGAACAAATGCGTAGAGATAAAGAGATAAAGCCTGTGCAAAAATTAGAAATTATTCTAGTGCAATTGGTAATGCTGATGCAGGATGGCAAAGAAGTAAAAATGTCTAAACGTTCAGGGAACACTTATACCATTGCTGAACTTATAAATGAGGTAGGCTATGATGTTGCTGCCTTTTATTTCCTAGAGAAACCGCCCAATACTCATTTTAATTTTGATATTGATAAAGCCAAAGCTCAATCGATGGATAACCCTGTGTATTATATAGATTATGCAGCCGTAAGAATAAAGAGTCTTCTCATTAAAAATGGAAAAAGAATAGGTAAACCCTCTTGGAATAGCTTGCAAACAAAAGAAGAAATTGTATTGGCCAAAAAGATCGGAGAATATCCGGATATTTTACGAGAAGTATCACTTAGCCTTGAAATCAATCATCTTCTTACTTATTTAAAAGAATTAGCTGCTACTTATCATAACTTTTACAATAATTGCCAGATATTGAGTAGCGAAGATTCATTAAAAACAGACCGTCTAGCTATTAGTAAGAATGTTTTAGAAGTTTTGAAACATGGTTTAAGTTTAATTGGAATCGTAATTCCAGAAAAAATGTAATTAAAAGAAATAATTTTATGGCTGAAATAACTGCTAACCAAAACGAAAGTCGCTCAGTATTTCCTTCCCAAGAGGAACAGGTTTTAAATTATTGGCAAGAAAATAAAATCTTTCAAAAGACTCTTGATAAAAATAAAAACAAAAAACCATTTGTTTTCTTTGAAGGACCTCCAACTGCAAACGGAAAGCCAGGATTACATCACGTAGAAGCCAGGGCCTTTAAAGATTTAGTTTGCCGCTTTAAAACAATGGAGGGTTATTTAGTGAATCGTAAAGGAGGATGGGATACCCACGGATTGCCAGTGGAATTAGAAGTGGAAAAACAATTAGGATTTACTAATAAAGGTGATATAGAAAAATATGGCGTAGCCAATTTTAACGCTAAGGCCAAAGAGTCAGTGTGGAAATATTTAAACGACTGGCAAAGACTGACTGATAGAATGGGATATTTTGTGGATATGCAAAATCCCTACATTACTTACAGCCAACCTTATATGGAATCTGTTTGGTGGATTCTGAAAAATATCTATGATAAAGGGCTTATGTATCATGGATATAAAATAGGTCCATATTGTCCCCGATGCGGTACCACTCTTTCGAGTCATGAATTAGCCCAAGGATATCAAACCGTCCATGATCCTTCTATTTTCGTAAAGTTTTATCTGAAAGATTTTCCTAAAAATAAAAACTCGAAGAAAACTGCTCTCTTAGTATGGACAACTACTCCTTGGACATTACCAGCCAATTTAGCTGTAGCCGTAGGGGAGAATTTAGAATACAACCAATGGCTAGTAGGGGATGAAATCCTTATTAGTTTACACGAATTACCCTCTAGAGAAGGGGAAACCAATAAACCCAAACTATTGGGTAAGATTATGGGCAAAGAGCTCGTAGGGCTTAGTTATGAGCCTTTGTATGCCCTAGGGAACGTTGATATTACTAAGGTTTATAAGGTATTTGCTGGAAGCTTCATTTCAGAAACTGACGGTACGGGTTTAGTCCATATTGCCCCTTCTTACGGGGAAGATGACTTCAAACTTGGTCAGAAATATAACTTGCCAGTCATTATTAATTTAGATGGAGAGGGTAAATTTAATTCTGCTCCCAAAAGTCTTCCTATTATTCTAGGAAAGTTTTTCAAAGATGCTGACCCTATTATTTTAAAAGATCTTAAAGAAAAAGATCTGGTTTATATAGGGAATTTAGGCGGAACTATCCATGAATATCCTTTTTGTTGGCGTTGTCATACTCCATTAATTTATAGAACGAATGAAAGTTGGTTTATCAATATGCCCAATAAGAAGAAGGAACTTTTGGCTAATAACCAAACAATAAATTGGATACCAGCTTCTTATAAGACGGGTAGGTTTGGAGGGTGGCTTAGAGAAGTTAGAGATTGGAACCTTTCTCGTCGTCGTTATTGGGGTACACCTCTACCCATTTGGCAATGTGCTTCTTGTCATCATGAAATGGCCGTGGGTTCCTTAGCGGAAATCTCAAAATTAAATATTGAACAAGCCAATATTTAT
>JBAQYG010000015.1:0-7866 GCA_049299915.1 Minisyncoccia bacterium
CTGGTAAACACTCTATAGAAGTAACGGCTATCTATAAGAATAATTATTCTTTAAATGCAACTAAAGACTTTACTATAGAACCATTAGTTTTACCCATAATTAAGGGATTGCCATTAAGTATTAGTTCGGAAGACGCTCTTGAAATAGAAATCGTTACCGAGTATCCTTCCTCGAATGTTAAAATAGAAAGCCAACCATTAAATGGTGGTGAACCAATAGTAGCCATTTTAACTACAGATGAAAAAGGTTCCTTAGAGACAAACCTTAAGGGATTATTAACAGAGAATAGTTATTTGATTAAAGCTAAGGTATTTTTAGATAATTTAGCCTCTAGTTACTATACTACTCCAGCAGTTTTGCGAGTAGAGCCGTCACCCTTACAACAAATTCAAGCTTTAGCTGCTAGCTATTTACGTATTATAGTAATGTTAGCGGCTACAGCCATAGTGTTGTTTACTTTAATATTCTATATTTTAGAAAGAAATAGAAGGTATCATTTAATGTATGACAAGAAAATAGATTCTTCGTTCATGAAAATGGATGAAGATGGGAAGAAAATCATAGAAATGAGTGATGGTCTAGAGGGATTTAGTAAAGAAGAAATGAAAACTCTTAATCAATTTAGGGCCCTGGCGAATAGAATTAAACATTTGTTATATTTTAGAAAGCGTTAGACTCTATGTTTATAGCTTGGTTTGGAAAACATTATGGAGAAGAGCCTCCTATTTCCGGTACTAATGGGTCGGGTACTATATTTTTTAGTGGCTGCAATCTTCATTGTTCATTTTGTCAGAATTACCAAATTTCGCAGTTAGGTATTGGTCAGAATGCCTATACTCCAAAGCAACTGGCTGATTTAATTTTGGAATTTCAGAAAGCAGGGGCTCATAATATTAATTTAGTTTCACCTACAATTTGGTCACTTGAAATCATTGAAGGATTAAAAATAGCTAAAAAGAAAGGTTTAACTATTCCAGTTGTTTACAATACCAATGCTTATGATAACTTAGAAATTCTGAAACAATTTAACGGTTTAATAGATATTTATTTGCCAGATTTTAAATATGCTGATGATCAATTGGGATTAGAACTATCTCAAATATCTAATTACTCACGAGTAGCAATCAATGCTATAAAAGAAATGTTTAATCAGGTTGGAGATCTCATCGTAGATTCAAATGGTATTGCTACTAAGGGGGTTCTTATTCGCCACCTTATTTTACCCGGTTATATTCAAAATTCTCTAGAATCTCTAAAAATCATTCGAGAATTTTCTAAAAATGTTCATTTAAGTCTTATGACCCAGTATAACCCTGCCTTTAAGGCCTTGGGAAATGAGAAATTAGGTAAAACCTTATCTTTAAAAGAAGCAGAAACGGTCATTGCAGAGATGAATAAGCTCAAATTTTCAAACGGTTGGTATCAACCGGTAGGAGAAAAAGCGGCTATTTGTCTAAACCCTGATTTTACCAAGGAAAATCCCTTCAATTAATCTTGCCAAAAACACAGTATTTTGATATAATAAGGATATTTTAAGAAAGAGCCTAACTATTTATTTAAGGATGGCCCCCAGCCATCTTTTCATTTTGTCACTATGGAGATAAGAAACGTTGCTATTATCGCTCACGTCGATCACGGAAAAACCACTCTTGTAGATGGTATTTTAAAGCAGACCCATACTTTTAGGGATAACCAAACAGAAATGGGGGAAACGCTTATTATGGATAGCGGTGCTTTGGAAAAAGAGAAAGGGATTACTATTTTAGCTAAAAATACCTCGGTTGTTTACAAAGGTATCAAAATTAATATAGTCGATACTCCAGGCCATGCAGATTTTTCTGGTGAAGTAGAAAGAACTATTAATATGGTTGAAGGAGCTATTTTACTAGTTGATGCTGCCGAGGGACCACTACCCCAAACAAAATTCGTTTTACGTAAAGCTTTTGAGAATCATCTCAAGGTTATATTGGTAGTTAATAAGATAGATAGAAAAGATGCTATTCCTGAGGAAATTCTTAAACAGACAGAAGAACTATTTTTAGAATTAGCCAAAACAGATGACCAATTGAAGTTTCCTATAATTTATACTATTGGTAGAGAGGGTCGTGCCTATGATCATTTGCCCACTACGGCAGAATTAGCTGAACCTGCTAGTTTAGTGCCCCTTTTTGAAGCTATTATTAAATACATACCTCCACCTACAGTAGATCCAGACCAACCATTCAAAATGATAGTCAATGCTCTGGACTTCGATTCTTATAAAGGTAAATATGCTATTGGAAAGATTTTTCATGGAAAAATTAAAAAGGGTACTCCTGTTAATATTTTAGGTAAGGACGGGAAAATGGGAGTAGGTAAAGTAGAAAATGTTTATGTTAGTGAAGGGCTCTTAAGAGTTGAAACAGAAATGGCTACTGCAGGAGAAATAGTAGCCCTTACTGGTATTCCCGAAGTGAAAATAGGTCAGACTTTGGCTGATACTTCTGTAGAAAAAGCACTACCCACTATTGAAATTGGTAAACCAACTTTGAAAGTAGTGATCAGACCAAACAGTAGTCCTTTTTCTGGCAAGGAGGGTAAATTCTTTACTGCCATGCAGATTAATGATCGTTTGGAAAAAGAAAAACAAACAACAGTTGGTTTAGAAATTGATACCAATGATTCTGGTAATGGTTTTGTTATCGCCGGTAGAGGAGAACTTCATTTAGCTATTTTTATAGAAACGCTTAGAAGAGAGGGTTTTGAATTAGAAATCTCTAAACCAGAAGTAATCTTTAAGGTAATAGATGGGAAAGAGTACGAACCATTTGAAGAAGTTGTTATAGAAGTTGGCTCAGATTATGTTGGGTTTATCAATCAAGAAATGGCCAAACGTAGGGCAGAGTTAATTGATATGCATACGGAAACTAATGGTTTAACTCGATTTATTTATAAAATTTCTAGTCGCAATTTCTTAGGTTTTAGAAATATTGCTTTTTTAGGAACAAGGGGTACAGCTATAGTAGCTAGTCAGTTTTCAGATTATTTCCCTAAGGAAGGAACCTTACCTGAATTGCGTAATGGTGTCCTTATTTCAAGTGAAACAGGACGTGCCTGTTCTTATGGGATAAATATTGCCCAAAATCATGGACCGATGTTTATAGACTCTGGAACTCAAGTTTATGAAGGAATGATAGTGGGTGCCAATAACAGAGATAACGACATAGAGGTTAATGCCTGTAAGGCTAAACAGTTGACTAATATGCATACTGAGCATTCCGATGTGGCCATTATCTTAACTCCTCCAGTAATTATGTCTTTGGAACAAGCCCTAGATTTTATTGATGACGATGAATTATTAGAAGTCACTCCGCAATCGCTTAGAATACGTAAAAAATATCTTTCTAAACTCGATAGGGTTAGACAAAAAAGAAGTGGGGGAAACTAAGGGAAGTTATAACTTGATGAACTCAGGGGTTCCGGATATAATGATTACAAATATATACTAATTATTTATGCCACGGATATACGTTATTAACTCTCAGGGAGTCATGGAGGCGTTTTCGCCTAAAAAAGTTTGGCGGAGCGCAAGAAGAGCTGGTGCTAGCACTTCTCAAGCTCAAAAAGCCGTAGAAGAAGCTTCTCGATTAGTCGTAGAAGGTATGTCCACTCAAGATGTTTACAATATTATCTTGGGAGTCTTGGGAAAGGAATCACCCTTAGTAGGAATGCGTTTAAATTTAAAAAAAGCTATTCAGGCTTTAGGTCCTACCGGATTTCCTTTCGAACAATATATCTCCAGTCTTTGGAGATTTTATGATTACAAAACTCAAGTTGGAGTTATGTGGAAGGGGAAGTGTGTTAGTCATGAAGTTGATATAGAAACTCGCAAAGATAAAGACGTTCAATTAGTGGAATGCAAATATAGAATTCAAGCGGGTGGAAGAGTTGATCTTCATGATCTTATGGCCTCCTGGGGATACTTTTATGACATTGGCTTAGCCAATGCATCGGCACATATTCATCCGCTTATTATGACTAATAATAAGTTTACTAGTGAAGCCATCGCTTATGGAGAATGCATGGGATTAAATATGATTGGTTGGCGTTATCCAAAAGATAGAGGACTAGAATACATTATAGAATCAAAGAAACTATATCCTGTAACTATTCTGCCATCTTTTAAGGGCTATTTAGCAGAAGTTTTAAAAGCCAGAAAGATTTTAATGGTAAGAGAATTATTAAATACCAATGTTCTACAATCAATCAAAGGTCACCATGTTAGTCAGGCTTCTGTTGACCAGCTATACAGAGAAGCGAAATTAATAGTTGAGGGCAAATAAGAGAATTTAATTTTTAGTACATGGATTTAATTAATATCGAAGATTTTAAAAAGATAGATTTAAGAGTGGCTACAATAAAAACAGCTGAAAGAGTAGAAGGCTCTGATAAGTTAATCAAGCTTTCTATTAATTTGGGCGAAGAAGTTCGCCAATTAGTGGCTGGGATAGGTAAACAATATGAGCCAGAAGCGCTCTTAGAAAAACAAATAATCGTGATAGCTAATTTGGAACCCCGAATGCTTATGGGACTGGAAAGTCGGGGCATGCTTCTAGCTGCGCATGGAGAAAATGGCGAAGCGATACTTTTGACTCCCGATAAATTATCTTTTAATGGTAGTAGTATTAGTTAATTAGATTGCTTATGGTTGCTGAACAATTTGAGGTTAACGAAGAAATAGCCAAGATATTCCATCGCCTTGGAGTGTTTTTGGATATGGATGGGGTTGACTTCAAACCAGCTGCCTATCAGAGGGCAGCGGCCATTCTAAGGACCCTAGATCAGTCGGTAGCAGATATCTATAGATTAAGTGATATAAAAGGGCTAGAAGCCCTCGAGGGAATAGGGAAGAATTTAGCCTATAAGATAAAGGAATATTTAGAAACTGGGAAAATTCAAACCTATGAAAAATATCTAAAACTTTATCCTATAGATATAGACAATTTAGATGAAGTACCCGGATTGGGTCCTAAGACTATTAAATGGCTTTGGGAAGAATTGGGAGTGAAAAATGTTTCTGATCTTAAAATCGCTGCTGAAAAAGGTTTAGTAAAAAATTTACCAAGAGGAGGGGCAAAATTGGAACAAAATATTCTTAATAATTTAAATTTGGTAGAAACAGCTAACAAACGTTGGCTTTATGCCGAGATAGAACCTTTAGCAGAAAAAATAAAAGCTCAGCTAGAAATAATACCAGGTGTTTCTAATCTTTTAATAACAGGTTCATATAGACGTAAAAAATCTACCATAGGGGACCTGGATTACGTTGTTGTAGCCAGTAAACCCTCTTTAGTTATGGATGTGTTCACTAATCTCCAGAATCCTAAGGTGGAAGAGATAATTAGCCATGGCAAAACACGTTCTTCAATAAGATTAGCTGATGGTTTAGAAATAGATTTAAGAGTGGTTGCTAAGAAATCTTACGGAGCTGCTTGCCAATATTTTACTGGCAGTAAAGAACACAATATAGAATTAAGGAAAATTGCTATAGCCAAAGGTTTCAAGTTGAATGAATACGGCTTATATAAAGGAGTAAAACAAGTAGCTGGTAGTTCAGAAGAAGAAATATATAAAATGTTAGGGCTTCGTTACATTGAGCCAGAATTAAGAGAAAATACGGGAGAAATAGAATGGGCTCAGGGTAAAAAGAAATTAGATTTGATAAATATAAAAGATATAAAAGGGGATTTACATATTCATTCTGATTGGGATGGGGGAAAGGAATCAATTAGTGATTTGGCAGAATACGCTAGACTAAAATTGGGCTATGAATATATTGGCATTTCAGATCATACTAAATTTTTAAAAATAGAACGTGGACTGGATGAAGAGCAATTAATGGCCCAAAGATTAGAAATCCAGAAAATAAATGCCAAATATAAAGACAAACATATTAATTTCACTATTTTACAGGGCTGCGAAGCTAATATTTTAAATGATGGCTCATTAGATATTAGGGATACTATTTTGAAACAATTGGATTATGTAATTGCAGGATTACATTCACAATTAGACATGGATAGAGAAGAAATAACTACAAGAATGCTCAAAGCCATTAATAATCCCTATGTTGATATTATTTCTCACCCATTTACTGGTCTAATCAATAGACGACCACAAGCTAAGCTCGATTGGGGTATGCTTTTGACGGCAGCCAAACAAACTGGTACCATTCTGGAAATTAACGCCAATCCCTTAAGATTAGACTTAGAAGCCTCTAAAATACGAGAAGCCAAGAGGGAGGGTATAAAATTGATTATAGATAGCGATACTCATAGTCTAGAAGATATGAATCAAATAGAATACGGTATCGGAGAGGCTCGGAGAGGATGGGCAGCCAAAGAGGATATCATCAATACTTTTCTATTGGCTCACCTTGTTAAACAATTCAAGCGTAACGTTTTATAATATTAAAAAAGGTTGTACTCTTATGGATCCCAATTGTATATTTTGTAAAATAATAAACGGAGATATTCCTGCCAACAAATACTATGAAGATGATAACTTCCTAGCTATTTTTGATATTCAACCAATAGCCCCTAAGCATTTGTTAGTGTTTAGCAAGAATCATTACTTAAGTATCTCAGAAATGCCTCAAGAAGAATGGTTACTATTAAATATTAAGGCGAGGGAATTAGCTGAAAAATTAAAAGAAGAGGTAAAGGCTGACGGTTATAACTATATGATTTACAATGGGGAAGCAGCTGAATCAGCCGTACCACATCGTCCTCATATTCACATTATTCCCAGGTATTTTAATGACGGTTTACATTTAGATCCTCGAACAAATAATTAATCTAATTTCCATGGGTTCTTCTATCATTCCATTCATTTTAAGTTTTAACTTCTTAGTACCCAAATCTTATTTTTGGCGTACTTTTATGTCTTTTTCAGGAAATATCTTTGTATATTTGTCTGGAATAATTTTTCTTATTCTTGCTATTAGAATATTATTAGTAGTTATTTATTCCTATTCTAAATACTGGAAGAAAAGAGAAACGGTAACTTTGGAAGAGGTAGAAAAAATAGCTCATGGAAAAAATGTTCCCTTACCATTTTTTACTATAATTATACCGGCCAAAGATGATAGCGATGTTGTTGCTCCTACCATAGAAACTTTTCTTGAGATTAATTATCCCCGAGATAGATATGAAGTCGTTGTTGTTACCGATCAAAAGGAAACCCTAAAGGCCAAGGAGGGTGAAATTACTACCCAAACTGAAGTAGCGAGAATGCAGGAGAAATACAAAGATAGCCAACCAGATTTCCATCTTTGGCATTATGATGTTCCCTATGATTTTGATGGGGAAATATCCGGAAAATGCTTAGGTCATGAAGTAGCCTCTACCAAAGGGCGGGCTATCAATTGGGCTTTTACTGAACACGATAAACAATCTTTAAAAAAGCCTACTTTTTATGCTTTTTTTGATACAGATGCTCATCCTAATGCTCAATCATTTTTAGCAGTAGCTAAAACTTTTCTTTTAGATAATTCTAAAAGAGTGTTTCAATTACCTGTTTTCCAAGTACGAAATTTTTGTGCTATTTCTAATTTTTCTAAATTAGCAGCTATTGGCCAAGCATTTTCTCACCAAACCTTTCTGCCCTATATGTTTGTGTATATGCCTTTTGTAGGTGGTACCAATTTGTTTATAGAAAGAAATTTAATCTGGGCAGTTAGGGGAATTAATCCTTATACCATTACTGATGATTTGGATCTAGGAACACGTATGTATCTGCAAGAAAATGCTTGGCCCCAGTATTTACCCTATCCATCTTCCGAGCAGACTCCAGCAACCGTTAGAATGTATATAAAACAAAGAAAAC
>JBAQYG010000016.1:0-4668 GCA_049299915.1 Minisyncoccia bacterium
GAATTAAAGAGTGGGCTGCTTTAAACCCAATCCCTTATAAATTACATCTCTTAGGATATCGGAGGAAATACCTGGACATTGTGTCTTGCCACCGCGAGCATCTAGTTCTTGGTGTCCTTTAATAATCTTAGAATCTAGGATAAGGGCTGAATTATCGGGACTAGGAAGCCAATCGGCTTTGCTCAGATCTAGCGAATATTCCCGGCTCAAATAGCCCACCAGCTTAATTAAACTGGCTTGCATGGCTTCCGACATTGGCTCTTTTATTAAATTAGTCATTAAAGCTATGCCGATGGAACCTCTATTATGATAGCCAGTGTGGGAGCCTATTACGTATTTGCCCCCACCTCGACCCTCAAAAATATTACCATCACTGTCTATTAAGTAGTTATAGCCAATATCACGCCAACCGTTTAAAACTGCATGGGCATAATAAATTCTATTTAATTCATTAATACTATTTAAATAGCTTTGGGAGTAAGGATGGGCAGTGTGATGAATAATTATCTGATTCACCGGCATATATTCATACACATTATCATTGACAGTTTTTGTCTTAAGTAATCCTTCGTCTATAAACTTGAAATTAATATCGTAATTATTCTTTAATTTTAAATAAGTTAAATCATTGTCAAAATCATTTTGATTCTCATTAAAGCATTTATCCGCTTGCGATTCGCAGTAACGCATATAATAATCTTCTCGAGAATAGTTAATAGGTGCTTGCCATGTCTCCCTAGAAATAATAGTTATACTAGGATCACTCTTTAAAGATTGCCCATAAGTATTTTCAAAATCTATTAAATTAGAATAGCTTCTCCTGTAATTAGTTTGTATTTCATTCCCTATGATTTTAGCTGGTTCTGGGGAATAACAAACAGGTGGTCTTAAAAGAAAGAAAACTAAAAGAGCCGCTGCCAAAAGAGGAGTTACCCATGCATATTCTTTTAAGCTAATATTTTTATTCTGTAGCAATGACTTGGTTATTAATCATTTTTAGAAACAAAGATTCCAGAGGGGTGTCCATTAAGAAAAGCTTTTCCAGACATAATTTTTTTACCCGCTGGTTGAATGCTTAGGATTTTAATTGAACCATCAATAGTAGCTATTTCCAATTCTTGGTTATTTTTGACTATGGTTCCCGGTTTAACTGACAAAGATTTTGAGCAACCAATTTGACCTTCGAAAAATTTAATCAGCAAACTATCGTGATCTTCTTCTTTGAAATAACTATAAACCCCTGGTTCGACTTGAAGGGCTTTGATTTTTGAAAGGATCGTTGAAGCACTTTCTGATTCCCAATATATCTGTCCATCTATAGAAGCAAATTTTCGAGTAAAAGTAGCCAAAAGCTCGTTTTGAGCTTTGGGGGTACAAATACCTTCTAACCATTGTGGAAGCTTTTCTAGGGCCAATTTTGCCCCTAAAACAGCCAATTTTTGGCTTAGAGAGACGTAATCATCCCCATTCTCTATGACAGCCTTTTCTTGGCTTAAAACAGGACCATCATCCATACCCTTATCCATCAGAAAGAGGCTAACACCTGTCTCTTTTTCTTCGTTTAAAATAGCGGTTTGGATAGGTGAGGCACCCCTGTATTTAGGTAAAAGGGAGGGATGAAGATTAATAAATCCTTTGCCTCCTAAAGACAAAACTTCAGTGGGGACTATTTTCCCATAGGCAGTAAGTAAATTAAATTCACATTGATAACTTTTAAAAGCATTAAGAAATTCCTCGTCCTTTAATTTGGCTGGAGTAAGGATTGGTAGATTATTCTCTTCGGCTAAAATCTGTAGATCACTTTTAGCTAAATCTTTTCTTCTCCCGGCTGGAGCTGGGGGAGTGGCCACTATTAATTTAGGCCATAGATTATTCTCTAGAAACACTTTTAAAACAGTCGCCGAGAAATTTGGTCCGCCCCAAAAACTAAAATCCATATTAGTAATTATTACCGCTTTTAGGTTTTAAACTTTTAGCCTTATCTATAAACAAAATGCCGTCTAGGTGGTCGTTTTCATGTTGAATCACTCTAGCTAATGCTCCAGTAGCTTTCAATTTAAATTTTTTATTGTTTGTACCAATGGCTTCTAGTGTTAGTTCGCATGGGCGAGAGACTATACCAGCTTGATCTGGTACGCTAAGACAACCCTCTTCCATATCAATTAATTCAGTTGAATACTTTAGAATAGTAGGATTTATAAAAACATAGAATTTGTTTTCTAGCTCTATTATGAAAAAACGTTGGTTTAAACCAATCTGAGGAGCAGCTAAGCCAACTCCATTTTCTAGGTTCATTAATCGGCGCATAGATTTAAGAGTTTCTTTCAGCTCATTGTCCACTTTCAAAACAGGAGCGCTTTTCAGCCTCAAATGTTTATCTTTTTTGTAATCTTTAATTATTTCCATAATTTAAATACCTAAAGGAGGATCTATTTCTACATTAAAATTATTACCATCGATTTTTGCTAGGAGTAAATTTCTCAAGTTGATATTATCTGTTTTTAATTTTAGTATAATTTCCCAAAAAAACAAACCTTGGTTCGATAGATAATTTCCCTCGAGTGGCCCAGCTACTTCACAAAGCTGCTTTTGTTCTAGCGGCAATTTGGTTATAGCATTTTTGAGCCCAGTAGCCAAAGCGGTAGCCTTTTTATTACCCAAAAGACGATTCTTATGAGAAGAAGTAATTTTAACTATATGAGCAAAAGGGGGATATCCATAATTCTTTCTCTCCTTTAATTCGTCTGCATAAAAATTAACCAATGGTTCTTTTTCCAAGTATCCCCATATTTCTCTTTGGGGTTCAAATGTTTGAAGAATAATCTTCTCTCTAGTAAGGGCTCTTAACTGATAAATGATGCTAAGCATTTCTTCGGGGGCTAGATAATTAGGAGAATTCAAAAGATTATCTAAGCTTACTACCACCGTTAAATCATAAGGATGCGTTTGGGGTTTAAAAATAATCTCAGTGGCTACTGTAATCGGAGAACTCTGTTGTATTAAGTTTACTAGATCCAAACCATTCTCTAATTCATCTTGGCTAATTAATTTAACATCAGTAGAAGAGGATAGAGTTGATTTTAATTGATTAGCTATTGCCTCTATCCCTAAACCTATTTCTTTTAAATGCCAGGACTTACAATTAGGACAAATATTGGGTACTGCACCATGATAACCACATCGACGGCAAAGAAGCTCCCTTCCAGCACCCCTTTCTTTTAAAGAAAGAGGACGGAAACAATGCGGACATTTCGGAGTTTCACCACAATCTCGACAGACAATATAATGAGATAATCCCTTATGATTCAAAAAAACTAATACTTTCTTTTTATTTAAAGTGGCTTCTTTAATTTGTTCTATAGCCTGAGGGGCCAAAAGAATCTTAGTTTTCATCTCTTGACTAAGATTTTTTATATCAATAATTTCGATTGATAACTTCTTAGTTTTGGGTAAGTGGGTTAAGGAATCTGGTGAGATTTTAGCTAATTCTATTCCGGGGATAGTCGAAGAAAGAATAAGCTGACAACCAGTTAATTTTGACCACATTGCTCCAACTTTTACCAATGAATAATAGGGGTGTTGATCCATCGAAAAATTTCCTTGATGTCTGTAATCAACTATTATAATTGTTTTTAAATTATAAAAAGGTAAAAAGGCGGCGCTCTGCAAACCCAAAATAATGGATTTTGGTTCGGTAATATATTTTTCTAAAAAAGATACTTGTTCTTTTATTTTAAAATCCCTTTGATAAGTAAACACAGGGATTACTGTAATTTTTGAAAGTAAATTTTTTACAAATTGGAGATGAGTGAGGGTAGGACAAAGAATTAAAATTTGACCTGTATTTTTTTTAAAAATATTCTGAAGTGAGCGTTCGAACTCTTCGTTATTCCAATAAATTATGGGCGTATCTTTTTTTAATTCTTTTTCCGAGTTATTTACTTCCGGTATAGTTACATTGTTCTTTTTAAGGGCTTTCCAGGCTTTTAAGGGAAACATTAGTTTTAAATAAGCCCCTCTTGGTTCAAAGTAATATTCGCTAAGGTATCGAGACAAATCATAATTGTTTTTAGGCAAAAAGCTACTATCCCATAGAATCCGTGAAATAGGGGATAGAGAGAAGTCCGATTTTCTCACACTAGCTTTATAATCATTCAAATTATTAGTTTCTAAAACTAATAGTTTAACCAATCGTTTATTGATTTTAGCTTCAACAAGACTTCCTTTTGTAACATTTTGAGCACTAAAAAAAGTAAAGGTTTCACCGGCCTTCTTGGGGATATAATCTAGGGGAATAGCAGTAATTAGATGCATGAGTGGTAATTTCTAAACATTTCCATTATACTATAAAAGTTTAGGCAAAGCGATTTTTTAAACAATTAATTTAAGTAATATTTATACTGTCTTATGATCAAAATTGCTTTTAAAAAGGTAGGTAAAGAAAGTTTGGCTGTTACTGGTGTTTTGATTCTAGCCATAGTCAATAGCTGCTTAGTCTATATGCTTGGCTATAAATTTGGAGTAACCAACTTCGTAGCAGAAAGAAGGGCTATCAGTGCTGATTACCGACCCGAAGTAATGGTAGATTATCCTAATTTTTCTACTTTTTGGGAGGTTTGGGATCTTATTAAAACAAAATCTGCTTCCCGTGGTCAGATTACCAATGAT
>JBAQYG010000017.1:0-3559 GCA_049299915.1 Minisyncoccia bacterium
CTTTATATGTGGCCAATAGCCATGATTATCACAATTATTTTTGGAAATAGATTAGCAATTCTTACAGGGCTCATTCAATTAAAACCATAGTTGCCAGTAATACATATTTCAATTATACTGAAAGAGAATAATTATAATGAAGTTACCTCTTCTTACTCTTAAAAGTTTACTGCTCAAGAACAATGTTGTTAATGAAGACCAGTTTCAAAAAGCAGTAATAGAAGGTCAGCGTACTGGTAAGGATATTGTTGATATCCTTATTTCCCTAGGGCTAATGACTCGCCCTTATTTTTCAGAGATTCTGGCTCAGTTTTTTCATGTACCACTTGTAAGATTAGTGGGTCAAAGTATTCCTCAAGACATTTTTAATTTACTTACCGAAGATATAGTCAGAAGTAGACAGATAGCTATCTATGGAAAAGAGGGGAATCGCTATCAGTTAGCTATGATAGATCCCGGAGATTTGGAGGCTATAGATTTTACAGAAAAATTAGTGGGAGGTAAAGTAGATGTGGCCATTACCAATGATGAGGATATCCAATATGTTCTTTCTTTGTATCGTCAAAGTTTGTCTGTCGACTTTCAGAAAATCATAGAAGACAATGTTCAAGCATCTTCTAATCTTTCTGGAGTAAAAGAACAGGATGCAGCCAAAGAGATGCCTATAGTGTCCATAGTAGACAACACCATCTCTTACGCTATGTCTCTCAGGGCCTCAGATATCCACATAGAATCGCTTCCAGATACTGTTATGGTGCGATTTAGGGTAGATGGTATGCTTAGGGAGATGATGCAGATTAGTAAGGTCATCCAGCCTGCTATTATTGCTAGAATAAAGCTTCTAAGTGGGCTACAAATTGATGAGCACTACAAACCCCAAGACGGTCGTTTCAAATACAAAAGTGGTAATGATACGGTAGATATGCGTGTGTCCGTCATACCTACCATGCATGGAGAAAAAATAGTTATGCGTCTTCTGACGGGAACCACTAAGCCCATGAGCTTTGCTGAGTTAGGCATGCTTCCGGAAACGATAGCCGTAATGGAAGAAAATATCAAAAAGACTTTTGGTATGATTTTGGTTACTGGCCCTACTGGTTCCGGTAAATCCACTACCCTTTATGCAGCACTAGATAAACTCAATAAACCCAACGTCAATATAAGCACCATAGAGGATCCTGTTGAATACGATTTAAAGTATGTTAATCAAATTCAAGTAAATGTTAGGGCTGGGGTTACGTTTGCTTCTGGGCTCCGTGCCCTTCTTCGTCAAGATCCTAATATTATAATGGTCGGAGAAATCCGTGATGAGGAAACGGCCCAAGTTGCGGTCCAAGCCGCTCTAACGGGCCATTTGGTTTTAACCACTCTGCATACCAATGATGCCACTACTGCTATTCCTAGACTCATGGACATGAAAGTAGAGCCCTTTTTAGTGGCATCTACGGTGAATGCTGCCATCGCTCAAAGATTGGCTCGTCGTGTTTGTACCCGTTGCATAGAATCTTATCCACTAGAAGATACTACTAGAAAAATTATAGAAGAACAGCTTCTTGCTACAGGCAGGGAATCAGTTATTCCCAGTATCCCTAAGACTCTTTATAGAGGTAAGGGATGCAAGTTTTGTAATAATACGGGCTATAGAGGACGTGTCGCTATCTACGAAGTTTTGAATGTTAGCGAGCCCATGCGTCTTTATATCCAGAAACCAGAATTTGCTCTTGATGGTTTGCGTGTTATGGCAGCCAAAGAAGGTATGATCTCTATGTTTGAAGACGGTCTTAAAAAAGCAGAATTAGGTCAAACCACAGTAGAAGAACTCTTTAGAATTATCAAAGAGTAGAGAGACACAAGGGTAGTGTCCAAATTCTAATACTCGATTTCTAAATAATTTCATAACAATCAAAGATAAGCGTAATACGCATATTTCATTAACCCTATGGGTTAATAATAATTGACAATATACCAATAGAATGGCGAATAATATGTACAAATTTAGACGAAAATCTATTCAGTCTTAATACTATTAATCATATAGAAATTATAAAAATAGATGGCTATCATTATGATTAAAAATAAAAAAACAGTATACAAACCCGATTACGCAACTCCACCAGGAGCAACCCTTAAAGACTTGTTGAACGCATATCACATGCCTCAAATAGAATTGGCTCAACGATTAGGGAAAAATAAAAAAACGATAAACGAAATTATACAAGCAAAGGCCATAATAACTCCAGAGATAGCCTCAGATTTGGCTACGGTTTTTGGTACTAGTGATAATTTTTGGAATAATCTAGAAAGTAATTATCAATTTTATAAGAGAATGCAAAACGGAAAGATATAACGTAGTGAAGTGAAGAAAAAATATTGCCAAGGCTTTTTAGTAGGGGTTAAGTAAGGTTAGAACTCGTGGTATGATATAATCATAATAATTAATGAGAATAAAAATATGGAAAATAATAAAACAAATTTTTTCTCCTTACCTAAATCTAAGTGGACTAAAATATTTGGTGGAATTATACTAATAACATTTTCGATATTATCAGGAACGTTTTACGCTCCAGTTTCAGTAGAGGCAATAGGGGCGGATTTAGTCCCCTTGGGTATTATAGGATTGGGTATTTGGCTTATATACTCTGGTATAAAACAAAAAAAATAAAGATAAGTCTACGATCAATTCACGATTTATGGAATTGAGTAGAGTAAGAAGAAACACCAGTAGAGATGTTGGTGTTTTTAATTGACAAATCTTAAGGTAAATGTGGTACAATTAATTCATAGGTTCTTAGTTAATTAGTTGAAACTTTGATGTTTCCGTAAGGACATCACATCTGTTCACGAGATTTTCGATTTGATACCTCTACCTCCCTTCTGTGACAATAATTAAAAGGAATAAAATTATAAACAATAATATGCAAAACTTTGAAAATTATAAAAATAATACGAAAAAATCTGAAATAGAAGAACAGCTACAAACACCAGAAAAGACATCTGATGAGGAACAAAATAAAGGATGGTCTTTCTTTGATTTGTTTCGATGGAGAATGGACGAAAAAGAACTAAAATATCAAATAGATAATTATAAAACTATTAGATTTTTTAAATCAGCAAGAGGAATAGCGAGTGCTATGTTAATTGTTTCCGTTATCCTAACATTAATTCTAGCCCCTCAAAATTGGATCGACAGTATCTTTATGGTAATATTAGCCCTTTTTATTTATAAAGGAAGCAAGATGGCTTTAATAATTGCAATGATTTATTGGACGTATGCCAAGGGTTTACAATTTGTTGAAATTTTTACTTCAACCGAAGGCATCAACACTGGTAATATATGGGCACCAGTTATTTTTTGGTTGACTTGGATGGGGGCATTTTGGCAAGCATATCAGGTAGAAAGGGCGAAACGAAAAACATCGACAAATAAAATAGAAGAAACTGGTGACTATATTTATTGTCAACATTGTGGAACAAAAATTGCTCAAGATAGTGATTTTTGTCCGCAATGTGGAAGTAAAGTAATAAAATAAAGTATGTTTTGTCCCAAATGTGGTAAAGA
>JBAQYG010000018.1:0-36578 GCA_049299915.1 Minisyncoccia bacterium
TCCTAAGGGAATTATTTTAGATTTAAGAAATAATCCTGGTGGTTATTTTGATTCAGCTCTACACTTAAGCAAATATTTTTTCACTCCTGGTTCAGTAGCTGTTAAGGAGGACTTCGGCAACGGAGAAATCAAAGATTATAGAGTCTATGGTAATGCTATTTTTGCCTATTTACCTACAGTAGTTTTGGTAAACGAGGGTTCTGCTTCTGCTTCAGAAATTTTAGCTGGAGCATTAAAAGATTTGAATAAAGCCGTCTTAGTTGGTCAGACTACTTATGGAAAAGGATCTGTACAAGAATTAATCCCTCTTTCGTCAAATCAGAGCCTCAAACTTACTATCGCTCATTGGTTAACTCCTAATGGTACTCTCATTCAAGGTAAGGGTTTGGCACCCGATTATGTAGTTAAGAATGTTGAAACCGCTTCCTCGTCTTATGGTAAATTAGATACTAAGACTGATCTGCAATTTCAAAAAGCCATAGAAGTTATTTACTCACTACTCAATAAATAAAATAAGAGATGAAGGTTATTTTCCTTAAAAATGTTCCAGGAAAGGCTAGGGTAGGGGACATTAAAGAAGTTCCTATTGGTTATGCTAATAATTATTTATTACCTAATCATCTAGCCACAGCCGCTACTCCAAGTACTATTAAAGATGCCGCTTTAAAATTAGAGCAACAGAAAGAATCAGATGCCAAAGAACTGGCCGAGTTAAAAGACATTGCTGAAAAAATAAAGAATCTTACTTTAAATTTTTCTCTCAAATTTTCTAGTAATAGTGATGATCTTACCAAAGAGGTCCTTTCCGAAAAGGCTTATGATTCTGTTAGCGCCCAAAGAATAGCCGAAGCCTTAATGGACCAAGGATTCAAAGTTAATCGAAATCAAGTCTCTCTAGATAAACCCCTAAAAACTGTAGGACTTTTTGAAGTAGAAATTAAATTATTACCTAAGATAAAAACTCTTGTGAAAATAAATATCACTGGAACAACTAAAAACACCCCGTAAGGGGTGTTCTCTTTATTTCGTAACAACTACATTTGCTACTTTAATTTTCTTTCGATTTCCGTCATAATTAATCTTGGTCTTGTCAGAATAAGTTACCTTACCAGAAACAGCTGCATATAAAGTATCGTCACCACCCCTTTTTACATTCTTTCCAGGATAGTAATGAGAGCCTCGTTGTTTCAATATAAGTTCGCCAGCTTTAATAGATTGACCAGCGGTCTTTTTGATACCGAGATATTTAGATCGAGAATCTCTACCTAATTTTGTTGAGCCACCTGCCTTAGTATGTGCCATATGCTAACTAATAAAAAGAATTATGTTTAAGTTGTCTTTTAAGGACTGGCCTATATTAACAAAAACACGTCACTTTGTAAAGGAAAATGGGGGAATCCTTCTCCTAGGGCTTCTAGTAGTCTCTGTCATAATCGCTGTTTTCCTTTTGGGCATTATTACGGGTAAGAATGCCTTCAAAACAGAACCCATTCTTTTGGAAGGTGTCACTCCAGTAAACAACTTGCTACTTCAAGCCAATATCACCTCATTAAATAAAACATCAGAAAATGGTGCTTATGTAGCCAGCAGTAAGGGAAAAATGTATTATCCAGTTAATTGCGGAGCAGCTAATAATCTTAAACAAGAAAATAGAATCTACTTTCAAACAGCCATTGAAGCCGAGACTGCTGGTTATAAGAGAAGTACTGCCTGTCCCTAATCGTTTAGCAATCCTAATTTAAAGAATCTAAATCTTCTTCCTTGCGAGCAGCTAGGACGATTTTTTTGAAGCTATCCGGTAATTCTTGCAACACTTCTTCCATTACTTTTTGATTTACCATTAAAACTTGTTCTAATCGATTGAGAGGACCAAGGGTTTCTATTATTTGATTAATATTATAAGTAATTCTTTTTCCCGAAACTTTTTTCAAAGTTCCTGTTTTACCACTAATCTGAGCAATATTATTTTTCTTACAATACTCATTAATTTGTTCTTTAATCTCTTTCAACCTTTGATTGAGCTGGTAATTCTTTTTTTGCAAAGAAAAGTATTCATCTACTAAAAGAGAGACTTTTCTACCAGTTAAATTAGTCTGTACATAATAATCATGCCATACAGGGCAACGTCTTCTATAACCACACCAATCACACAGCTTTGAGGGGGTAGGGGTAAAATCACTTTTAAAAATGTTTAAAATACCCTCCTTTATTTCTTGTTTTGTTTTCTCCAAGTGGCTGGCAGTCCTTTTACTAGTAACTTTTAATCCTGGTTTTAAAAAGTAGAGCGATAGATCAATATTCTTAGGCTCTAACTTGGGCCAAAAATTTAGGAGACCTAATGCATAAATAGAAAGCTGTAAATCTTTGTCAGTATCTTTTTGAGAGGGGACTCGCTTGCCAGTTTTATAGTCAATGATTTCGTAACGATTATTTCCTAACGAATCCACTCGATCAATAATACCAGACAGATGATGCTTTTCTCCATTAACATCAAAATCTAAAATAAAATGTTTTTCTAATTCTAGTATAACGGATTGAAGGGGAGTATTTGCTGTGTAAAAAGATTCTAATTGACGTATACCTTCATTAAGATAATTTTCAGCATCTTTATTATTCTTCCATCCAAATTCATCTGGCTTGGGCCAGTTTTCTTTATAATGATCAAGGAGCTGTTCTAGGGTAGGGAAGTCTGGATCATTTTCATAAAACCAATGTAAAACTTCATGGATATAGCTCCCAAAAACAGCCTCCCTAGTTTTAGGTTCTTTTATCTTTTCTATTTCACTAAATTTATATTTCTGAGGACAATTTTTAAAAGCCTCAAGAGATGAGTAAGAAACTTTCATGAACAAAAAACCTTGTCGCCAGTTGGCTACGAGGGAAATAAATAAAGGGCAGTAATTCCACCCAAAAATGTTTAATAATTATATTCTAGTTAAAATATCTCTAAATAGCAAATAGTGAGCATTGACCTAGGAATCCTCGGGGGAAGGGCCTTAATAAGGGCTATTGTGAAATACAGACAATGTCGCACAAGATAGCTTTTGCGACATATACCTATATTAAACAAGGGGCATACGCCCCTTTGCCCTAAAAACCTATTTATTGTATCTAATCCTTTAATTGAAAGTTTTAGCTAACAGATCAAAAAACATTTTAAATATTCCTACTATGAATTCCCACATCCCCTTAAGAAACTTTAAACAAATAGCTATGAAGTCACTTGTGAAGATTTGTCTGAATAACTCCCCTACCTGTTTAGCAAATGTCGTAAAAAATAGGGTAACCTTATCTACCCAAGGAGTAATTTTTTCCGCATTAAATTCTTCGTAATTAAACTTAGTTGTACTAGTAGCACTTAAAGATATCTTATAACCAACAACCAAAACGCCTAAGATAACCAAAATTATTATAACCAATAAAATTTTTGATTTTCTGCTCATGTTATTTAAATTATTAATGGTAGTATTAAATTACGAGCAGATTCTAAACGTTTCAAAGATTCGGTTTTTCCTAATACCATGATAATTTCAGCTGGAGTTGGAGAAGATTCTTTTCCAGATAAAGCTACTCTTAAGGGCCAAAATAATAATCCTTTGTCCTGGTTATAGGGTGCTTTGCTATCTACAAAATCATTAAAAACTTTTTGCAAGGTAGTGTAATCGTAAGTATCCAAATTCAAAGCGCTTATAATATCTACGGCATAATTTAAAGCCAAAATCACTTCTTGCCACGGAGCATTATGCCATCTTAAAAGCTCTGGAGAGTAGTTCAGATCGTCTTTGAACAAATATTCGGCTATGCTACTAAAGTCGCTAATTTTGGCCAAACGGGAGCGTTCCAGGGCTATTGCCCCAGTTATGTAATTCAAATCTATGACTCTTTGGCTACCAGATATAGAATAGCTAACTTTATCTGGATTTACTTCAATCAAATGATTGTCTACTAAACTTTTAACGGCTGGTTCTATTAAAGTTTGAGGATTTAATGATTTAAAATATTGAAGATTAAACCAATCTAATTTCTGTACATTAAAAATAGCACCACTTTTTTGCAGTCTTTCGATACTGAATTCTTTGATAAGAGCCTCTAGATCATATAATTCTCGATTGTCTGAAGGATGCCAACCAAGCATGGCTATAAAATTAACTAAAGCCGGTGGAAGATAACCTTCTTCTTGGTAATCTTTAATGCTTACTGTGCCATGTCTTTTACTCATTTTAGAACGATCTGGCCCTAAAATTAAAGGTAAATGAGCAAACACTGGAGAATCGAAGTCTAGGGCAGCAGCAATGGCCATTTGTTTGGGAGTATTCGAAAGATGATCTTCTCCTCGAATGACGTGAGTAATTTTCATTAAAGTATCGTCTACCACTACGGCAAAATTATACAAAGGGGTATCTAGATTTTTAGCAATAATAATATCACCCACCAAATTTAAATCGGCTTTTACCTCTCCCCTAATCAAATCTTTAAATTTTACTATCGTTTGGGGCATTCTAAAACGAATCACGGCCTCCTTCCCTTCATCAAGATTTTTCTGGACAATTTCTTTGTCTAATCTCCCGCATTTACCGCTATATTTTGGCTGTTCTCCCCTAGCTAAAGATTCTTGTTTTTGAGCTTCTAATTCATCTGGTGTACAAAAACAATAATAAGCTTTATCTTCATCTAAAAGCTGCTGTAAATATTTTCGATACAAAGCAGTTCTTTCTGTTTGCCTATAGGGGCCATAATCTCCACCCACGTCGGGACCTTCATCCCAAGTAATTCCTAACCATTTCAAACCTTTTATAATATCTTCCTCATATTCTTTGCTGGATCGTTCTAAGTCAGTATCCTCAATACGTAAAATAAACTTACCACCATAATGTTTGGCGGTTAAATAATTAAATAAAGCAGTTCTAGCTGTACCTATGTGAAGCCAACCAGTTGGACTGGGGGCCATTCTTACTCGGATATCTTTTAAATTAGTTTCTTTATCTTCCATCCTTTTCTATTAAGATCTTTTGTAATTGTTTTTTATTATAATACTCCTAAGGTTTTTAGTCAATTTAACTGAAAATATCTTGAACAATTGTTTCGGCAATAGTTTTAGCCGCTTGCTTATGATCTAGTCCTAAAGCCTTTGATTTAACGGCTATCAAATTCAATCTTTCTGGGCTATGGAGTAGATTTATTATCGTCTGGGTTAAAGTATTAGCCTTGAGATTCTCTTGTTCCAAAATAATCCCTGCCCCTTCATTGGCTATGGCACTAGCATTCTTCCATTGATGATTTTGACTAGCGCTAGAGAGTGGAATAAGTATCATGGGCTTTCCCATAGCCGATAATTCGGCAATAGAGCCACTACCGGAACGAGTCACCACTAAATCTGCACTACCCAATACTTTATAGAGAGATCTTATTCCTGCCGCTTCTTGTTCATCCAAAAAAGCGACTGGATGATAATCTAATTTTTGAGATTGTTCAGTACCTAGATTTTGAAAAACTACTTCAGCCATTTGCACTGTCATTTCAAAATTATTGGGACCAGTCTGATGAACTATTTGGCATTCAGGTAATAATTCTTCTAAAGATTCTATAACCAAATTATTTATAAATTGTGCCCCTTGCGAACCACCTAAAAACAAAACAACTGGCTTATCTAATTTTAAGCCCACCTCATTTTTGCAACTAATCGCATTATATGGTTCATAAAAATTGTCTCTTACGGGACTTCCTGAAAGATAGGTTTTTCCGGCAGGAAAAGAAGATAAGGCTGAGCGAAAACTCACAAAAATCTTCCGAGCACTTTTTTTAAACAAATTATTAACTAATCCAGGTACAGTATCTGATTCGTGTTCGTAGAACGAAATATGAAACAGACTGGCTACCAGAGATATCGGAAAAGCTCCAAAGCCGCCTTTGGATAGAATCGCGTCTGGCATATAAACGAAAGTCCAAAAGAATGCTTGCCAAAACCCAATAAACGTTTTAAATCCATCGATTACATTAGCGAACGAAAAGTAACGGCGTAATTTACCTGCTAAAATTGGTCTTATTTTCACTCCTTCAGAAAGTAATGATTTAGTCGTATAGTCTGTTGGCCCTATATAAACTAGATTTATTCCCAAATTATTATCTTTGGCTATTTTATTTAATTCTCGCGCTATGGCTACCAAGGGATAAACGTGACCCCCAGTACCTCCTCCGGTAAGAATTATTTTAATATTTTTATGAGACATAGATGTTAGTTTCTGTGTTTAACAGTATTAAAAATAAAACCAAGACTCATGGCCATTATAGCTAAATTGGATTTTCCATAGCTCACAAATGGTAAGGGTAATCCTGTCACTGGTAGTAAACCAATATTAACGGCTATAGTAACCAGGGCTTGAATACCTATAGAAAAGACTAACCCTATAACTGCGTAGCGAGCAAATAAATCTGAAGTGTTCATGGCTAAACCAAAACCGCTGCTAATAAAAATTAAGTATAAAAGAATTAATAGTAAAGAACATATGAAACCACTCTCTTCGGCAAAAATAGCAAAAATATAATCACTGAATCCCAAAGGTAAATATTGGTACTTTTTAACCGACTCGAAGTAACCTACTCCCAATAATTTTCCCGAACCAATACCTTCCAATGATTCTTCTTTCTGTTGTAATTTGCTTGGATCGGCTCTTTCAGGAAAAAAGGTTATAAGAATTCTTTCTAAACGATAGCCTTTTCCAAATATGAGCAAACAACCACCTAGAATTATAAATAAAAGGAGAAGAATAATTAAATGTTTCAATCGCATACCAGCGACTAGATACATGGTGACAGCTATTAAACCTATGAGCACTACTATACTAGTAGATGGCTGTAAAATTAGAGGAATGCTAACGAAGGCTAATATAAGAAGAAAGGGTAAAACTCCTTTTTTAAAACTTCTTAAATTAGATAAGGGATTTTTGGCTAACCAGGCTGCTAAAAAAATTATATAAAAAAATCTTAATACTTCTGATGGTTGTAAAGATAGTGGCCCTATGCTCAACCATCTACGAGAACTAGTTCCTTCTAGTCCTAATTGAGGTATAAAAGCCAAAAGAACTAATATAAGACTAATTCCTAACCAGAAAGGAGATGTTTTCTGCCAAAAACGATAAGGTATTTTATAAAATATGAACCCCACTATTAACGCTACCCCTAGGCCTATTAAGTATTGTTGTTTAACATAATAAAATGGATCACCATAAGCCCTAGCACCAGATTCTGAAGAGGCTGAAACAAGAGCTAAAAAACCGACAACCAAAAGAAGAATGGTTGCAACCAAAAAAAGTATTCCAATTGGTTTCTTGGATGAAGGCATGTCTCCATTATAGCTAAACCTTTTTAAAATACCAAATTAAAAGACACCTATTGAGGTGTCTTTTATGTAAATGATTAACGTTTTCTCCACTGAGTAGCTCGACGAGCTTTTCTTAGACCGTATTTCTTTCTTTCAACGGCACGACTGTCTCGAGTCATAAGTCCAGCGGCTTTTAAAACTGTTCTATTGGCCTTATCTATAATAACGAGGGCACGACTAATAGCCATAGCAGAGGCGTCTGCTTGACCATTGTATCCCCCACCCTTTACTAATAAACTAATTCCGTAGCCATTTAAAACATTGGTTAATTTAAGGGGTCTAACAATTTTCGCTTGCAAACTTTCCAGAGCAAAATATTCATCTAGAGCTTTGCCATTAACTATCATACCAGTCTGTTTTGGAAAAAGTCTTACTCGAGCTATGGCTAATTTACGTCTACCCAAGGCTTCGATATAAGTACCGGTAAAGCTATCAGCTTTAGAAACTTATTTTTCTTTTTTAGGAGAAATCTTTTTGATTGGTTTTGGTTTGGCAGCCACTGGCTCACCAGCCAAAATCTTAGTTTTTGGATTTTTTACTTCTGTTGTACTTTTTTCTTTAGTAGCCATCATATAATTTAAAATGTCACCTTAAAGGTTTATGGTTAAATTTTTCATGCGTAAATTACGTAACTTATTCTCAGGAAGCATACCAAAAACTGCTTTATAAAAAACTTTAGTTGGGTCTTTATCCCACAATTGTTCTAAACTAGTAGATTTTAAATGGCCCACATAGCCAACTGTATGACGATAATAAAGTTTCTGGGTTTGTTTTTTTCCAGTCACTAAAATGTGAAGGATATTATTAACCACTACTTTAACATTACCAGTTTGGTTATTGGTGAAATCAACTTTTTCCTTGCCCTGAAGAATCTTGGCTACCTTGGAAGCTAATCTACCCAGAGTTTCTCCGGTTGCATCGAAAGTTATTGTGTCATTTGTTTGCTTGTGTACCATATTATATACTTTTGCTCTTAATTAATCTAATAGAGAAATAATTGCTTGTTCTGACTGGTCTTTGGTCTTTCTTTCGGCTAATTTTATAATACGAGTGTAACCACCTTGGCGTTTGGCCATTTTAGGAGCTATCTCATAATAAAGCTTGTCAGCTGCCTTCGCGGGTAATCTTTGTTTTAACAATCTGAAAGAAGCTAAGTTTTGTTTCTTAGCCAAAGTAATCAAGTGTTCTACTTTGATAGCCACTGATTTAGCCTTAGCCGTACTAGTTTGTAATCGTCCTTTGACGATTAAATCACCCGCTAAGTTTTTCAGAAGGGCTACTCTTTGATTTTTTTTAACTCCGAATTTTCTTAATTTCTGAAGATGGCGCATACTAAAAATTAATCAGAATAAAATTATTATTTCTCCTTACTCTTTAAACTATAACCTAAAGACTCGACTCTCTCTTTAATTTCGGTAAACACTTTGTCTCCGATTTGATTCATACCCTGCAAGGTTTCACTGCTAATTTTTAAAACTCCGGATAGGGTTCTAAAACCATTACCATTCAAAGCCTTCACGGCTCTTCCTGAAAGGCCCATTTCATCCACTTTGATATCTTTGGGGTCTTTGTCTTTCAAAGCACTTACAACTGCTTTAGAGTCTATTTCTTCTTCTTTCTTGGCTTCTTTACTGCTTACCTTAACTTCTTTTTCTACTTCTTTAGTCTTAGCTTCGTTCCAGGGAAGAAGCCCTATCATTGATTCTGTTAGTTTATCTAGAGTTACCAGGGCTTCATTTAAAGCATCATGAGGAAGAACGGTACCATCGGTACCAACTTTAAGTCTTAAAAGATTGTAATCAGTTCTATCTCCTACGCGCATATTCTCTACTTCAAAGCTTACATTCGTGACTGGAGAAAAGAGAGCATCAACGCCTATTACTCCTATGGGTAATTTACCTGTTTTTTTCTGTCTATCTTCCACTTGAGAATAACCCACTCCCTTTTCTAGGGTTATTTCTAAGCTAAGACTGGCTTTTTTATCTGTAAGAGTGGCTAAATGGATTTCGGGATTCATTAATTCAACTTCGGCATCTTTTTTAATATCATAACCAGTTACTTCTTTCTCACCACTAGCTTCTAGATACAAAGTCTTTGGTTCATCACTAAACAATTTAAAAGATAATTGTTTTAGATTTAACATAACCTCTAAAGCATTCTCATAGACACCCTTTAAAGTAGTAAATTCATGAGGCACATCATTAACCTTAAAATACGTAACAGCAGCTCCTTCTATGGAAGAGAGGAGAACTCTTCTTAAAGAGTTGCCCACTGTAATACCATAGCCAGGATAAAGACCGGCAATTTCAAAAATGCCTTCTTTATTGCTTTCTGATACTACACTAAATTTGTTTGGTAAAATAATCATACTGCTAAATAACTTACGTAATAACTAAGATTAATTTATATAACTAGTATTTTTAATGGCTGAAATACTCAACTACGGTATTAATATCAAAAGGTAAATTGAGATCTACTAGTTTGGGTTTGGCAGTTATTGTAATCTTGAGCGTTTTGGGATCTACTTCAAACCAAGTATTGTTTTTGGCATTCTCTGTTAGTTTGTCGGCAGCTTTCTCAAAAGCAGGTAATTTTAGGCTGCGAGCATTAATGCTGATAACATCTCCTACTTTTAAACGAGCAGAGGGAACATCATGGCGACGACCATTCAAAGTAAAGTGTCCGTGAGTAGTTAACTGACGAGCTAAACTACGAGAAGAAGCTAAACCAGAACGGAAAATTATATTATCAAAACGTAATTCTAATAATTGAGCAACAACTTCAGGGGTAGAGGTCTTGGATTTAAAAGCGGCACTAAAATAATTAGATAATTGTTTGTCTCTCAAACCATAAGATAACTTGAGTTTTTGTTTTTCGTTTAATTGACGACCATATTCACTTTCCTTGCCGGGTCTGGATTTAGGAGACTTGCCGGGAGCATAAGGCCTTTTAAGTAATGGGCATTTAGGTGAAAAACACTTATCCCCTTTGAGGAATAATTTTTCTCCTAGAGCTCGACATTTTTTACACTTGGGATCTAACATATTTTGAAATAAATGTATGAATTAAAATCTTATACTCTTCTTACTTTGGGTCTACGAGGACCATTGTGTGGAATAGGGGTCACGTCTTTAATGGCTATAATATCTAAGCCATTGGTGACTAGTGAACGAACTGCGGCTTCTCTTCCACTCCCAGCTCCCTTTATAAAAACCTTCACTTGGCTAGGACCAGTTTTAACTAATTTCTCTACTACAGTAGCGGCTACTTTAGAAGCGGCATAAGGAGTGGCTTTCTTGGGCCCTTTAAATCCTAGAGAACCAGAAGAAGACCAGGCTAAAATATTGCCTTTATCATCGGTAGCAGAAATAATTGTATTATTGAAGGAAGAATTAACATAAATAGAGCCCTTTTCTATTCGGCGAGTAATGCCTTTAGAACCAGAACTACTAACGGCTTTATTTTCGTCTATATCCCCACTTTGAGTTGTAACTCTTCTTTTTCCCATAAAATTTAAACTATAATTCTATTTTATTACTTTAATTCTACCTTATGCTTACCAGAAGTGACTGTTTTCCTAGTATTACCCCTGACTGTTCTACAATTAGTTTTAGTTCTTTGACCACGAGTCGGTAAATGGCGAATATGGCGAGAACCTCTATAGGCATTGATATCAATCAGTCTCTTGATATTGTCTTTTACCTCTCTTTTTAAATCACCTTCTATCTTATAGGTTTTTTCAATATAATCACGAAGCTTGTTAACCTCGGCCTCGGGAATATCTTTCACTCGAGTATTCGGGTCCATTTTAAGCTCCTTCAGGATCTTTTTAGACAAACCAGCTCCAATACCATATAAATAAGGTAGGGCTGCTTCTATCCTTTTATTTTCTGGAATACTTACACCGGCTATACGCAACATAAGATTAAATCTTTAAAATCAAAATTATTAAATAGTTTACTACACAAAACATCGCCAATTAACCTTGGCGTTGTTTGTGCTTGGGATTAGAGCAAATAATATATACCCTCTTTTTGCGTCTAACGACCTTACATTTACGACAAATAGCTTTAACTGATGCCTGAACTTTCATAAAATAATAAAGAGATGATAAAACTATAACTAATGAAGTGTGTAAAAAAACAAAACGTATATTTTACTTATTGCGGTAGACTATTCTACCCTTAGTATTGTCATAGGGAGAGACCTCCACTATAACTCTATCTCCGGGCAAAATTTTAATCTTGTGTAATCTAAGCTTTCCCGCTAAATGTGCCATGACCTCGGGGTCAGTATCGTTAATATGCACTCTAAAGTTAGCGCTCGGCAAAGCTTCCGTAATTACGCCTTCCCGCCTTAATTCTTGTCTTTCTATTTTATCCATCAAAATTGTGCGTATAGATTACTAAATTTTTGCTATTTAGTCAATAGTAACCCTGATTTTAGCCTCATTTGAAGGTATTTTTTGAATATACCCAGGCCACAACTTAATACTGGTTTTATTCATATTGGGAATATTTTCCAAATATGTTTTCGCTGCTTCTATATTCTTACCAGCTAAATTATCAATAATTTCTTCTTGACTAATAAGGGGTCTAGAAGACCAATTGGCCTTGATTTGACCGGTTAAACTACCCTTAGTAAAATCAGCTTTATTTATGGTGTATTCTAAATTAGGGTCTCCATAGATATCGGTAGTAGTATCAATTTGCTTCTGCAATTGTTCCTTAACTAATTTTTGTAATTCAATTTCTTTGAAAGCAATCACTCTAATTTCTCCCGACATAGTCACAGTGAATTTTTCAGCAACTTGATCTGTTTTTGCCGTACTTTCTATTTGTTGCATTTTATAATTCTTGGCTCCTTCCAATATTTTATAATCAGTAGAAATTTTGATTTTCAATTCTTCATCCAAACTATTTAAAAGATCTTTCCCTACTTTGGTTTCAGCATTTTTTAAATCATCCGACGTCACGCTTTTTATTCCCTCCATAGAACCACCGGCAGCAGCCTTATCGCTAGTGGCATAAAATCCTGCAAATTTTTTAGGATCATTGAAACCCGGAATAGTAAATTTGCCAGCAGGAATATTATAACTATCACCTGGTTCATCAGCTGTAGCCATGGCCTCTATATAAACAGGAGTTAGATCTCCCTGATTGTCTTTCTTGGCAGGAGGAACAACTAAGCGAGAATCTAGTCTGAATATCTTGCCACTCTCTGCTTGAAAACGCGTACCAGCCACTAATATTTGGGGTGAAGTGCTGTAATTGTTATAGATGCTCAATTTAACCGTAGCTTTAGTGCCACCAATCTTATTACCAGTGGCTAAAAATTCTTGGCTCTCTTTGTGACTAACTACATACAATTGAGCGGGTATAAGAAGAGTGTCCACTTGAGTGGTACCTTCACTGGCTTCTGTTGTGGCAATAAAAACCCTAGCGTTATAAACACCGGGAGTTTTAACGGTATTAATATTAACGGTAGCTTTGGGTAAGATAACAAAGGCTAAGACATACAGACCGACTAAAAAAATTACACCACAAAGAGGAATTATTATTTTTCTAAATAATGATTGGTCAATTGAATGAAAATGTTTAAAATGTATTTTGGGAGTAACAACTCTGCGTAAAGTATTTTTCTCTTTTATATTCTTAAGCCAAGAAGCATCTTCATCTTCTTCTAAATAATTAATAGGAGGCATTTCTTCTACCGTATCTTGTATTTTATGCACCTCTACTAAATCTTCTTCGCTTCTTCTAGAAGAAACTGTTTTCCAATTTCGAGGTGGTTTAATGTCGTAAATTTTTTTCTTTATAGGCATGAGTACATTATACGATTTTATTGTTCAATCGCCAAATTAAATTAATTGTATTTTAAGTCTTCTTACTCCGAAGGAAGAAGCTTCCTCTTTAATTATCTTAATTGAACCTATTTCTTTAGTTTCTTTAACGTGGGGACCTGCACAAATTTCTTTTGACCATGTGTTACCACTAGCATCTTTAAAAGAATAGACCGTGACTACATCAGGATAGCGAGCCGCAAAAACACCAATAGCTCCACTTTCCAGGGCTTTTATAACAGGCATTTCTTCTTTTTGAACAGTTAAATTTTCGGCTATTTTCTGATTAATCAAATCTTCTACTTGTTTAATTTCTTCAGGAGTTAGCTTCCGCGGAAAATTAAAATCTAAACGAGCTCTTTCAGAGTTTATATCTGAACCTCTTTGAGCTATATCTCTATCCAGAATTTCTCTTAAAGCTTGAAAGGCCAAATGAGTAGCACTGTGAAGTTTGGTAAGAATTTGAACATCTTTTTCGTTCCATTCATAACCACTCTTAAGTCCATGACCGCCGAATTTCTTTTCTACTCCAGCTCGTGAAATTTCTTGATGTTTTTTAAAGGCTTCTTCAAACCCACTAGTATCAACACTCATACCTTGTTCTCTAGCTATATCCACAGTAACTTCTAGGGGTAAGCTTGATGTTTCATAAAAACTGAATGCTTCTTTAGCAGAAATAGTGGTCTCCCCTTTTTGCTTGTGTTCAATTATAAGAGCAAGGACGTCTTTAGTACCTTTTTCTAATGATTTTTCAAATTTTAATTCTTCTGCTTTAAAAATCTCTAAAAAATAATCAATATTTTCTAATTGGGGCCAGAAATCTTTATAATTTTCTCTAGTTGTTTGCGCTAAAACCTCTTGCCAATTAGAGGGTAATTTAAGCTTTTGGGCATAACGTACTGCTCTTCTAATTATTCTTCTTAAAATATATCCCCTATCAGTATTTGAAGGAAGAACACCGTCGGTAATAAGAAAATAACTTCCCTTTAAGTGGTCGGCTATAATTCTTAGGGCACGCCAATTTTCTATATCTAAATTATGGCTATTTAAACCACTTAATTCTAATAATTTATTTATTAAAGGTTTGAATAAGTCCGTATCAAAAATTGTGGGAACAACCCCTTCTTCTGTTACTTTGCTTAAATTATCAAATTGAGAAACTAGGGTTAATCTTTCTAACCCCATACCCGTATCTATTCCTAATTGTTTAAGAGGTGTTAGTTCACCTTGTTCGTCACTATAAAATTCGTTAAAGACTATATTCCAAATTTCTAATCCGTCTAAATAAATTTCTACTGTTGGTCCGCAAGGTCCAGAATTGCCCGTGGGTCCCCAAAAATTATCTTCCCTTCCTTGTCCTATAATTTTTTCTGGATCAATCCCCGAAGAAATAATAGCCTCATAGCCAGTTAGGTCTTTGGGAGTTTTATCATCTCCTTTAAAATAAGTAAAAGTCATTCTACTTGAGGCTAATACTAATTCATCAACGAGAAAATGATAAGCTAGAGAAAAAGCTTCTTTTTTGGAATAAGCTCCAAAAGAAAAATTACCCAACATCTCAAAAAAGGTGAGATGAGAAACATCTCCCACTGATTCTATATCACTCGTTCTAAAACATTTCTGAATAGAAACTACCGTATTCCCTCCTAGTGGCTTACCTAAACCTGGGTGATTATCCACTAAGGGATCTAATTGCTTGGTATAGTAGGGCTTGAACTGTTGCATTCCTGCTGAAGTGAAAAGAACACTGCTATCACTTTCAGGTACTGCCGAAGATGACGGTATAATTTGATGACCGTTTTTGGAAAAATAGTTAAGGAATTTTTGTCTGATTTCGTTAGAAGAATACATACAAATATTGAAAGAAAATTCTTTTCATTGTAACTTTTTTAGTTCTTATTGTCCAGAAAATCATTGAATAATACCACCACCCAAAAGCTTGTTCCCGCTATAAATAACTACCGATTGACCCGTAGTCGGAGTCCACTGGGGCTTTTCAAAATAACCAATTAATTCTTGCTTGTTTTTCGTTCTCCAAGTTACTTGTTGATCAACTTGGCGATAGCGAATTTTAGCTGTAGTTTTAAGCGGCCATTTTTGAGGTCCTTGAGTGTCTACCCAACTTAATTGGTGAATCCGAATTTCTTGGCTCCATAATTCGGAATAGTCTTTGCGAGCTACATAAATTATATTATTGTCTATATCTTTTTTAACTATAAAATAAGCCTCTCCCCCACCCCCACCAAAACCATGTCTTTGTCCAAGGGTATAAAATGCAGCTCCATCATGATTGGCTACAATTTTATTTTCTGGTAGTAGAATAACTGGTCCTGGTTTAGCTTGTATTCTCTGCTCCAAAAAATCTGCTAATTTTACTTTACCCACAAAACAAATTCCTTGGCTATCTGGTTTTGTTGCCACTGGCAACTTAAAACGTATGGCTAGTTTTCTAACCTCTGGTTTAGTTAAATGTCCAATAGGAAATAGGGTATGAGCTAATTGATATTGATTAAGCTGCCATAAGAAATAAGATTGGTCTTTGTTTTTATCTACACCTTTAAGTAATTCTTCTTTTGAGTGTAACCAACCTATATGTTTCACCCTGGCATAATGACCAGTAGCTATCATATCTGCTCCCATAGCTAGGGCCTTATTTAAAAATAAACCAAATTTGATTTCTCGATTACATAACGTATCGGGATTAGGGGTTTCTCCTTTAGCATAACCATTGAACAAATAATCTACTACTTTGTTTTTGTATTCTTTTTGGAAATCAAAAGTATAAAAAGGAATTTCTAATGCTCGGGCTACACTTTGAGCATCTTCTTGATCTTTGACCCAAGGACAGCCACTTTCATTTGTTTCATCTGGAGCCCAATTCTTCATAAAAATGCCAGTGACATCATAACCGGCCCTCTTTAAAAGAGCGGCGCTTGTAGCGCTATCCACTCCTCCAGAAAGAGCACAAAATACTTTTAAAGGCTTACTCATCGTGTTTCTGTATTTCTTAATAAGCTATATTCACAACCACAATACTTCTGTCTGTAGATACCATATTTTTTAGTAAGTTCTAATCCTTTGTTATAAGCTGTTAATTTGTCTAAAGGAAAAGTTTCATAACGTAATCCCATTTTATCAGCCAATTTATTCCCCCAGTCATTTATAAATTCAGTATCTTTATAACGGTTAAGGCTTAAAGTTGTAGCCATATTATCGTATCCTAATTCTTTGGCTTTTGAAGCTAAAGCATTCAATCTGAAAGCCAAACACTCTTTGCATCTTTCTTCGTTTTCAAAATAACATTCAGGTCCTTTTACTAAATTTCTTTTTAAATAAATGAGCCAATTCTTACTATCGTATTCTCCTTCTATTAGGGTTATGCCATAAATTTTAGCAATTTTCTCTACCTCCCTAAACCTTCTCAAATATTCACTGGGAGGATACAAATTGGGATTATAAAAATAGAGGGCTAAATTTTCAGCCCCCATTTTCAAGTCGTGAATTAAATAATCAATAATTGGCAATCCACAAGGAGCGCAACAAATATGCAAAAGTATTTTGCTCATGCTTTTACTTTATCACTAATTAGAACTCTAATCAACGAAATTTTATGGTTGTGGCTTCCCGAATTCCTGGGCAACAAAAACAACAGTTTTTCCATTATAAATCCCTTCCATAGTAGCCATACCTATTTCCGTATAATGCGGATCCACTATATTCGCCCTATGGCTAGGAGATTTCATCCAAGAAGGGAGAATGTTCTGATAATTCTTGAAATTAACTGCCAAATTTTCACCTGCATAACGATAATCATAGCCAGCTACCACAAACCAGTGCCATGGCGACACTCCTGTAGGGCTAACATGAGCAAAGTAACCATTCTTAACCATATCTTGTACTTTGAGTTCTGCTACCCTATTTAAAGCTAAATTAACTTTAAGGGGTTTGAGTCCTAAAGCAATTCTTTCTGTATTGGTAGCTAAAACCATCTCTTCCACCATTCCGGAAGAATAATTGATAGCTCTAGCTGTCGAACTTAAAGAAAAACTACCTATAAGACTTAAAACCAAAACACCCAAAAACAATTTTTTTGTAGATAACATAAAAAAGAGAGGCATGTGTATTCGACTTATCTACCTAGTTGAATACGCTGCCCCTCCTTGCAGTTATCTCCTAAAGTAAATAAGCGACCGGTTACGCCACTGACTCCCCATAGCTTTTAGGCGTCCAATTTTACAAGCTATGGATCAACGTCTTCGCCTATTTAAAATTTTTAACCAAACAAAAAAGACCTTTATGAAGGTCTTACTCATTAGTCACTTAAAAACATTAGTGGCCGGTTACACCATTGGCTCCCCGCAATTCAAGGTGTCCAATTAAGGATTGCGGATCAAAACCTTCACTAACCCTAGTATGGACTCTTTTTTGTCCCTAGTCAAGCACAACCCAATTCTATCTCTTTTCCCGTCTAGATAATAAAAGTGCCAATATGAGAACTACGATGCCTAATATAAATAACCACCAATAACTTAAACAGCCCCCAATCACAAAAAAGAGTAAATAAATAAGAATTAGCACAGTAATCAGGAAAGCAATCCAGATATTAAGGCGTTTGGCTGCAGTCAAAGAAATAACTACTAACATTAAGATTAGACTTAGTAATATAGCGATCCAATTATTTAAGCATATTCTCATTGAGAGATATGTAAGTATCGCTGTTAGAATCAATCCTATAATTAAAATTTTCTTAGAATTAGTCATATTTTTCATGACGTTTTTTAGCTAAAATGGCACAACCAAATGTTATTGCTAGTCCTAATAACAAAACCCACCAAGGTTTTAAACAAGTACTGCAAGTATTCCCCCCTAGACATAATAAAGAAGCTAAGAAAGAATTTATTCCTAATGATAATAATTTGGTTTTGCAGGAAGAAAGTTCTTGCTCTGTAGCTGCGCCTAAAATCAGCCCAGGAATAGTTGTAGTAGTAACATTATTAGTATTTTGAGTCCCTCCTAGTGTACCTCCTTCTTGTACTATTCCCTCTTCTAAGGGCTCACTTTCAGTAGTGATACCCTCTACCCGACCGGGTTCAGTGGTAACAGTGGTTGTGCTTGAATAACCCCCACCGCCACCACCAGAAGTATAAGTTTGTTCATCAGAAGTGTTGTCATCATAACCAGTAATAGAAATATCAAAACCCAAGTGTTTCCCTTGATACTCATTTCCAGAGTTAGGATCAAAGTGAATAATATAATCATATTGAGTTGGAACTCCCCCTGTAGCCAAATTCGGAAGAGATAGATTACCTATATTAAAAAAATGGGAAAGAGT
Organism: Minisyncoccia bacterium; assembly: GCA_049299915.1. Taxonomy (GTDB): domain Bacteria; phylum Patescibacteriota; class Minisyncoccia; order UBA6257; family JAVHQB01; genus JAVHQB01. Next base: position 18,553 of record JBAQYG010000018.1, read on the forward strand.
GCCGTTATAAAAAGAAGTGCTGCCATTTTTAATTTCCAAATTCAAAATGCTACCCAAACCTTCATCATCAATTACATTTGTTGCTTTGGTTACTATCTTCAAAGGATTAGTGGTATTGTTTGTAATTTTTATCCAACGGGTAACATTGTCTCCGGGTAAAAAGTTGGCTTCATTAAACAAGGACAATGGTGGTTCATTTTCAAATTGAACCGCAAAATTAGCGATGTCGGCCTGGACAGGCTCAGCAAATAAAAGACCAATGCTAAAAATGGCTGTTAAAGAAATTAAAATAGTTTTTAATGCTTTATTCATATATCTTTTATTCGCTTGGAATAATTTCACTACCTTCAACGATATCGTTAACGCTTATTTCTGAAACTAATTTGGCTTCAATAATTGGTTGGCTCTCAATAATTGGGCTGATTTCATCAACAGGGGGCACATCAAGAACTGGGGCAACTGGTTCTTCTACAATGACCATCGTTTCCTCTGTAACGGGCTCCGTAGTCGTTGTCGTTGTAACCTCTACTGGAATTGTAGTGGTTGTAGTAGAATTTGTTTCTTCAATTAAAGATTCAATAGTAGTTGTAACGAGCTCCTCTAATGGTACATCTATTTCCGGAATTGTAGTTGTAGTTGTGGTTGTGGATATGATTCCTTCAAGTAAGAGTGAACCAATAGTTATTGGCTCTTCTTCGGTTATTTTATTAAGTGTTCCTGGGGTAGGAATAGGATCTTGCCAAGCACCTATACCATCAGGAATTCTGGCATAAGATTTATTACCAGGAATTTCTGACGGGCAACTGCCTAAACCAGTTTCATTATTAGCAGTATCTGGGGTTGGCTCTAAAGTACAATAGGTTGATAAGTTATACGAATAAGAATCTATTAAATTATTTAGATTATCGTAGAGCGAAACGGTATCATTATTGTTATTTAATGTTTCCCCATTCATATATACTACTATCCAATCACCAGAATTAATAGTGGTAATCCCGGTATTAGTATTGGCAGGAGTTATATATTTAATATTTCCCTCTATGTCTTTAATGTACCAGCCAGCTAAATCCACTGTAGAACCACTCGCTTTATTGTAGATTTCTACCCATTCTCCTTTGGGCATTAAATCGTTATCTTCTCCGAAATCAAAACCGTATTCAAAGCCACTGGGATTAGGTAAAAATTCATTTAGAACAATATTCTCTGAAGCAGTACCTGCTAGATAGGTCACTACAACTTCTTGCAATATTGGTGTCTGGGTTATATCTGTAGTAGTCAAAGTAGTTCTCCATTTAATATGGGTAGTCTCTGGTAAGCTAGTCAAATCAATAGACGAACTGCTCGATCCTAATATCCAATTAGACCAGGTAGTACCATCATTAGAGGTAGCCACTTCTAGAGTAATATCGGTACCAGTTGGTAATGTTTCTATCCAACTCAATTGTTGCCATCTCTTAATCGCTCCAGCATCAAATATTTGTGATTCAAATATACCAGGAGAATTGTTATAGGCTGGAGCAGAATAAACCATCATTTCCAAGACACCTGGCTGGCCATTATCGTCAGGAATATAAAGACGAACATATCTAGCATTCACTGTTGAGAAAGTATAGGTTAATGGCCCAGCATTATTATTGCCAGTTACGTTAGCCACAATGGATTGTTCTCCACCAAAAGCTCCTGTTTGACTTGTTTCCAGTGTGAAAGTATTTGCTATATGTGTGGGATTATCTTTGAAATACAAAACAATTTTGTTGATATTATAAGAATTACCTAAATCTACTTTAAGCCAAGCATCCCCATTGCCAGTCCCCTTCCAATAACTATCATTGCTACTAATATCTCCGTCAAAAGCCTTGCCTGGAGTATGAGTGCTATCAGATGAATCGGCTGTAGCTGCAGCATTATAAGCTAGATTATTACCACCTCCACTACTTAATAGAACTATATTACCTGGATTAGAACTAGTATCAACATTAGTTCCAATACCAGCATTAAAGTCTTCTGGAGTGGTTTGAATCCAACTCCCCGATTCTATTACCCAACTACCAGAGGTTACAGTATTAGAAATTTTTTCTTGGTCAGAAAAACCAATTCCACCCGTTTGTAATCCACTAAAGATAAAGTCAAAAGTACAAGTTTGATTTTGTAAAAGAGGGTCACTACTAGTTAGATTAGTAGTAAATATCCAATCTTCGGGAGCGGTCATTTCGTCTTTACTATAGGTGAAATCTTGGAGGGTGCCAGTATAGCCAACATCTATCCCACCCAAACTAGCTTTTAGCTCTAAATAATTACAAAGGTCTCCTATTAAATTATCTACTTTTATTTTGTATTGAAAATTTAAATTACCGTCGTTTACGACTCCAATCGTTTCGGTAGAAAGATTGGTCGGTATAATATTGGGTGAAAAATTAGCTTGTTGATTTAAAGAAAAATCTAAGGTTGCCGCAGTATAACTATTACTTAAAGAAGTTTCGGTATCATTAAAATAAGCGATAGTCTCTATCACTGCCGAAAGACCGGTCCAATTCAGACCGACTATCAGGGCTATTGCTATAATTTTAATAAAAGATTTTCTCATTCTATCTATATTAATCCTTGTCTTCTTTTAATTTATTAATTTCGTCTTTTAATTTAATTATTTCTTTATCCTGTTCGCTGTCTTTTTTCTTGTTTTTTAACTTAGAAACTTCTTGCCAGATATTTTTAATCTCATCCCCCACTATAATAAGGGCTGGGATAGCAATAACTAAGATAAATCCTAATGGCTGTTTGGCAAATTCAACTGCATATCCTAAGTAAGGAACGAAAAATAAAACTTTTCCCAATATATCCCTCTTAGAAATCTCTCTTAAATCTTGAGCGTTATTAGCATCTCCCTTAGTAATGTAAACTGATTGACCATCTAGGGTTTTAATCTCAAAAATTCTATGAGTTGTTGGCGCTTTTGTTTTGCTGTATGGTCCAAAAGTTATTATGTCCCCAACTTTATAATCTTTGATTGGTTTTATCATTACTACGCTGCCCGTTTTAATGGTTGGCTCCATTGAGCCTGACTGCACTACCATAAGCTTTATATTCCCAGGTACAGGAATGGCAGAAACAACCAATAGAATAGTAACGAAGCCAATAAATCCAAGTCCGATGTAATAAATTATTTTCAGTGTTTTTTTCATCAGTTAATTTTTAAGATTTCATCCCCCATCCCCCTCACGCCAAAGAAGTTTAATTTCATCTCTAAACCTATTTGGTGTAAGGGGGAATCCCTCACACTTTTATTTACTTATCTAAAACAAATGAACTAATCACTAACTACTTGGGATTAGTAGCGGTGATGCAAGAGAAATCTGGTTGATTTCTGAATTGTTCTGCTCTTAGGAGTAGGTCAGCTGTGACCTTATCACTTTGAGAAGAATTATCCATAGAAGAACCATCGCAAGTAATAGTGTTTCCATTAATTGTTTGTGTTCCTGCGCACCAAGCCAAACCAATATAAACCTTAGTATTGCCTGGTAATTTAGCACCCGCCAGTGTTAGAGAATCATACAAAGGAATCATTGAACCATTGGTTAGGGTATAAGAACCGAGCGAACCTTCACCCGAATCATACACTCCATCACCATTGGTATCTCTCCACATAAAAATGTGAAGGTTTTGGCCTAATTCGCCAGCTGGCGAAGTATCCGGAATAAGCATTTCTAATTCTGGCTCAGTTAATGATATTTCCTCATTAACTACATTTTCAGTAGATAGACATACCCAAGAATCATTATTATCAACTGTTAGGCTTATAACATTGGTTCCACTATCCCCTGGCTTCACATCATTCAAATTAAAGAATTTCTCATTTGTAAGATCTTTGGAATCCCAAAGTTGGCAATTCTCTTTGAAATAATCATCTTCGCAATTACCATCAATTACTAGCTTATAAATAAGTCCACCCGGGTTATCCCATGTTTGACCTACTGGCCTTAACCAATTTTTAACTACAAAACGTAGGGTATTATTCCCCTGGTGAATGGCGCTTGAGATAGTAGTTCCAGAATACGTATCTTGTCCTCCGGCATTATAATTCTGTTCTGTATTATCTCCGACAATATAGACATCATTTAGATAGATTTCATAACTATTATCCGTGCCAATACTAAGTTGCAATGTTGCATCTGTAATCGGACCATACCAGATAAAAGTTTTTTCAAAAGTATAAATTGTATCTATACCGTATTCATCTACTGGAGTAGGATCTGTCCACCAGATCCAATTAGCACCAGGAATACTGGCTGTCCAGGCGGGATTCGGATTAGTTACTGTAACAGCTGGGTGTGGAAATGGTCCTGTGTCTAGTCCATTATCACTTTTTGCCGTTACTTGATTAGATGTATCACTTACGACTGTTACATCGCAAGTCTTACAATCCGCACCATTATAGGTTTGTTTTGTATGGTCAACTTTCAAATCCAAGGAACCAGCAACTAAGATATTGTCAGCAGAAGTCTCTGTATCGCTGAAGTAAGCGACGGTTCCACCAATGGCAAAAGCTGCCACTATTCCGATTACGCTCAAACTGATTAATATTTTTTTATTCATATAATTTAGCAAAATCATGCTAGACATAACATTCACATCATGCTAAGCATGGTCTAGTAGGACCATGCTTGGGCATAATTGTGGTGTTTTTGTCGTTATTATTAACGACCTTTGATTACTTTTTAAGCTTTATATTTTTAAACCTCTTTAGCTGTAAATGTTGCCCAATCTAAGTACCAAAGTTGTTCGGCTCCAAAGTGAATAGCCATCTTTATTTCATTTGTTCCGCATTTGGTAACAGTTGTTGTTTGATATTTGGGAACATTAATATTGGAGTATAGATTTCCAACCAATTGACCATTAAGTGGCCCCTCTGAGATCATGATGTTTGACAATCCTGGTACATCACTACCAGAAGCTCCGTCTATAGCAAAGTCAAAATAGGCGGGAGAGTACGTAGGATTATGTAACGTGAAATCTATACATAATCCTTTTATTTCTTGTGTATACCAAGGTTTATCAAGAGAAACTGTATTGAGCACATTTTGTTCAGATGGATCCGTTAATACAAATGCATATTCTTTAATACATTTAAAACTATCATTATTTCTCGCCTGAACAACATTGAAACTAATATCGCCAGTCATACTATCTGTCTGTACAGCATTACCCGTCTCAGCTGGAAGAGTCCAGCCAACACCTAGACAAGTGGTAGTACCACCTAGTAACGCACTGCCAGTAGTTGAATCATAAAGTGGTAAGACACCATTTACTGGATGGCCAGATAGCAAAATTGTTTCATCATCTTGATGGATATTATCACATTTACCAGTTGGCTCTCCTCCATTAGGGTTTGCTACTCCATCATCTTTCCAGATAGTGAATACGAGATTATCCTGTAATTCACCAACGCTGTCTACTGCACACTGGGGTTCTGCCTCTAATTCTGGGTCATTGCAGCTATTCTCTGCACTCGTCAAATTCTTAACTTCGGCACAAACCCAAGCATCATTGTTAATAACATGTAAGCTTATAGTATCTTCTCCAATATCACCTGGTTTAACATCGGCAAAATTGAAGAATTTATCAGCTGTGGGAATTAAGTCTTTCTCTTGCCATGTTGCACTATCAACTATTACACCATTATAAGTGGCTTTACTATCAATTTTCAAATCAATAGCCCCAGCAGTAAAAGTATTGCCGGTGGAAGTTTCCGTATCGCTGAAGTAAGCGACGGTTCCACCAATGGCAAAAGCTGCCACGATTCCTATTACGCCCAAACTAAGAATAATTTTTTTGTTCATATTCTTATATTAAATTATTAATATTTTAATTTTTGAAATTTATATTTTTGAAATCTTAATTACTAGATCGACCAAACCTCATAATTAAAATTCCAAACAAACAACTAACTAAGGTCTTAAGACCTTAGTGGTTACCCCTACAACTGGAGGGTAATAAGGATAACCACTAAAGCCTTAAGGAGGATAGGGGTCAGAATGGACCTCTATCCCCTTTAAAGATTTTATTTCTTTTTTCTTAGAACCAAGGCATATAAGCCGCCTCCAATTACTATGAGTCCAAGGAATATTAAGAACCAATTGATATTCTTTTTGCCAGTTTCATCTAGGGTGCCCAAAACAATTTCTTCTTCTGGTTTAGTAGTAGCTGTTGTTACAGTGGTAGTCGTAGTAGCTTCTGTGGAAGCCCCTAATACAGACCCCTCTTCACCATAATTTCCAAACCCGCCTCTTTCATTAGTGAGATCTGGCATAGCTAAACCTAATTCGGGGCAAACTATAAGATTAATCTTCCTTTGGGTAGTTCTGTAAACATATCCCGTAGAATCGTTTGAACTAATAAGAAGTCCTGCATCTACCCATGGTTGCAAAACTTCATCTTTATAAGCTAATTGGAAAGTAGAAACAGCATTAAAATCATCTTGGCTGTAAATACCATCAACGGGTAAATTAAGACCAAGGTATTCATTAAGGAACTGTTGTAATTTTATAACTTCTACTGGGTCATTGTTGCTTCCTAATTTTATATATTTATAAAGATATAAATCACAATTTCCTATAGAAGCACCTAAAACTTCACCTTGGGGTTCAGTGCTCTCGGTGCTAGCTCCAGCTACTGCAGCAGGAGTAGTTGTAGTGGTAGTAGTACCATCATTACCAGTATATGTAGGAGATGAACCGCCACCACATGATTGAGTATTGCAAGATCGGCTTGTGGGTCCTTCACATTGTGCGCCGTCGGCACAAGTTCTTGTTTGAGTTCCGCCACCACAAGTTACCGAACAAGTACCCCATTCTGACCAACCAACAATATAATTAAAGAAATCTGCTCGGGCTTCGTGGTCAAATTGAGTCTGCACATCTGATTCAACGGTAACCGTTTGGCATAAAGGGTCACCACTACCCCAACCAAGTTGCATGACTTCACAGATTTGATAATCTCCATTATTAATATTTTCAAATCGATAGAAACCACCGCCATCTGTAGTTTGATAGGGTTCTTGCTGGTCAAATTCTTCGTCATGGTCTAAATCAAGATAAATAGTCCAACCATTCATTCCAGCGGCTTCATCGGGATCAGAAGAATCGTACAGACCATCACGATCTAAATCATTTATTTTATAACCAGCAATGCTGCCAGTTGGATTGTTATTATAATTCAAGAAAGTAACTTGAGGATGACTATTGGTTTCACTAATTACAACTTGGGGGCTACCATCGGGGGTAGGTGCAGTTTGAGTCCAACCAGTTGTTTGGTTTTCGTGTACGGTATAAGTTCCGTATGATAAATTATCGAATTCGAAACAGCCAGAAGTTTGATTAGTTGTTTCATTGGCAACTTCATGACCCGCTGGTTCACCCTCGGGATAATACCATAATCTTATACTCCAAGATAAAGGAGTATCTGTCCCAACATCATATATTCCATCTTGATTAGCATCGTTGTATTTGCAAGCGGTAATAGAACCAGTTGGTATCTCATAATTAAAGAAATTTGCTTGAGTTTCTACTCCACTAGTAACCACCACCTCTTGGCAAAGAGAATTGCTTGTCCATCCTCCTTTCATCACTTCACATATCTGATAAGTACCAACAGAAAGAGTTCTAAAACTATAGAAACCTTCTTGATTAGTTGTTGTCTGGAGATTATCTCCATCGTCATTACAGTCCCCGTCTTTATTTCCATCTATACAAATATTCCAACCCTCTAAACCCGGTTCTTGTTCGTCCCAATTACCGTCTTTATTTAAGTCATTGTATTTGTATCCAGCAATATCACCTGTCGGAGTCGGATTTTCTGATATACACTCATAAACTTTCAAATCCAAAGAGTCACTATTATCACTCATTCCCGTCTGATTCTGCCATTCAGTATCAAACCAATCACTATATCTATCTCCTATAACAAACTGTGTTGAAGGTGAACCGCTTGGAATGGAATAATAGAAATCATAAAAATGATCGGAATTATAAACACCCCAATCAATAACTCCAACTGTATTAGTACCTAAATTACCTAAAAGAGCATGGGCTGCATAATCATTGCCAGTTCCCAGTATTCCGTATTGAGACTGACCAAGCGTATAGCCAGCATCTGCCTGTAGAGTACTATTGGGTTTAAATAAGCCCGAAACTCTGAATAGGTAACTTTTCCCACCCGTTAAATTGAATGTTTCTCCGTCGACATCATTACCATTGATGGACAACTGTTGAATTGGCTGGGAACCTTCAACTGTTCCATTTGGACAACCTTGGTCAGAATGATAAATAGGTATTAAGTGGCAAGTAGTAGAACAGAAATTGTGGTCGGGAGTTATACCTTCTGTGCCTTCGCATTCTTCAGTGCTATCTTTTACGCCATTGCCACAAGATGGGGCATTAAAACCAACACAATAATAAGTATTTTGATACTGAGGATTATTTATGTAGTCATAGTTATCATAATTTAAGATATCATCATGACAATAAAATTCAGCACTAGAGGTTTGGCTAGTGTCTGTTCCCGTAAAAGGAATAAAATTATTTTGTAAAACTTCTCTTACCCAAATCTTGCTACTTCCATTCAGGTCACTAATGGAGGCAGGCGAAGCAATACTAAAAGTATTCCAATCACTACCACCAGGACCAACTAAAGCATCGCCAGGATTGCTTACATTTTCATAAGCCCATTCAAAATTCCAATCTTGAGTAAAACGACATTTTCCTTGGCTTTGATCAACCCAATTTTGAGCAGTACCTGAGCCAATTACAGTGTCGGGATAAGTTGAACCACTACCAGCTCCCCAATTTGGAAGGTCTGATTCGTTATCACAAATTACCTTTGAAGCAACTATTGTTACTGGAGAATTGGCACAATCAGAATCAGCACTATCCTTATATCCGTCACAATCATTATCTAATTGGTCATTACAAATTTCAGCACCCGTGGAAATACAATTATAATTATCACAAGAATTTCCAATTCCATCATGATCATCATCAACTTGATTAGTATCATCTGAATATGAAGGGCATAAATCGCAAGCATCGCCTATTCCATCTCCGTCGGCATCAGCTTGATCGTCATTAATAGTATTAGGACAATTATCGCAGGCATTACCCTTACTATCCTCATCTGTGTTTGCTTGATCTGTATTAGGAGTAGTTGGACAATTGTCTGAAAAATCTGGAAAAGTATCTGTATCGGTATCGGTAATAGGGTCTCCTGCTAATGCCAATCTGATAAATCCTCCGCTTGACGAAACCATGGAAAAAACCATAGTTACAATCAAAACTTTGGACCAAAATAATTTATTCATAACAATTCAAAAATATGTTTTATTATTAAAATTTTATAAGGCTTAAGGCCTTAGTGGTTACCCATACAACTGGAGGGTAATAAGGATAACCACTAAAGCTTTAATTTTAGATACTAAAAAATTGGCTCTTTAGGCCAACTTAAACAAACCTCCAGTCACACAGTTTATTTCCTTCGAGAAGGTTCCCCCATCCCAGAAGTGTTTATAAACAAAATTCTCCATTATTACCTAATTATGTCCGACCTCGCTCTTCATAAAAGGATGAGCGACTAACAGACTTTCTTTTATTTAAATGTATTACCTCTTAAAAAAAATTAATTATTATGAATTTAAAAAACCAGCTCATAAAATAAAGCCGGTTTTGCCATTGACTCGCCATAGTCTTAAGGCAACCAATTTGTAGACTATAGGTCTTCGTCTCTTAGGACTAGTTAGTTGTCAAAAAACACTTATCTAAATTATTTTCATTTAACAATCATTTCGGTTTCTTGTCAAGAGAGTTATCCACAGGGTTAATTAACTAAAATTTAATCCATTAAAATAAATAATTAAATTTTAAATACTTTTCAATTTACAAATCAACTTCAAAAACTACATATACAAATGAAACAATAATAAGAAATAATATTAGAGAGTCACTAGGACTGCACGAGTAAGTGACCCCACATAACCCAAAGTAGGAAATATATTATGGGCTATTTGAAATTTAATCACGGCTGCTTCTGTAGCCGAACCAAAATAAATTGTTTCATTACCAATAGAACCAAAACCACTTGAAGCAACTATGTATCCATTGGCATTTAATAATTTTTGCAGAGCGCGAACATCCTCCCCACTAATACCTCTATATAAATTACGAGTAAAGGTCACCTCAGTACTATTTGTGGGAATAGTCGTCGAAACTGAAGGGGGTAAGTCCCCTGATGGATGAGCAGCGATAAACGCTCGTGTTATAGCCCCATAATACCCAATTGAAGGAGAAATACCCATAGCTATTTGGTATTCTATAAGAGCTGTTTGGGTAATTTCTCCAAAATATCCAGTGGCCCCAGCACTAGCAAGACGTGTCGCAGCAGCTCCTGTAGCTGCTTTGATTAAATAATTCTGAAGCTCAATAACCTTAGTTCCCGATGAACCAAGCGCAAGATCGTCACTAAGAACAGGGGTATAGACATTTATGGGCAGTGTAGTAGGAGTTGTTGGAATAGATGTAATGGCGTTGATTATGGGTTGAGGCAAGGAAATACCGGCGTCTAACGCTTTAATAAATGTAGAGGGAAAATTAGTTACTAAAAGTTGCGAAAGAGTAGTACTATCGGAAGTTTGGGTAAGAATTGTGGAAAGAAAGGATATTTTTTCTTGAAGAGAAAATTCTCCTGTTAAACGTGGAAATGGGTCCATTGGAGTATCGGAACTATTGTGTATTTCAAAATGAAGATGGGCTGCTCCCCCAGAAGCATTACCAGTATTACCAACATAACCAATAAGTGAGCCTTGTCCGAGAACTAATCCAGAAACAACTCCCTCTCCGATACTTGTAAGATGCATATATACAAATGTTTCGCACCCAGGATTAGCAGTATAAACATAATTCCCTGAGCTTGTACCAGTACCGGTACGCAAAACAACTGCAGGGGTTGGAGAAACAATTGGCGTTCCTTTAACTGCCATAATATCTTCACCTAAGTGTAGACGATTAACATCACGTGGGTCACCAAAATTGGGTGAAATATCTTTGACTTCAATACCAAAAAGAACGGGCATCATCACCGAAGCATTGGCCGTAGTTCCTAAGGCATTAATTTTTTGTTGTAAATCATTTGATTGATGTGAGTAGTCTCGTGTCCATGGCTGGTCAACACTTGGTGTATAGGCTGCTAGAACACTTAATACGGGAGATATGGCAAGGATAAACAATACAATCATTGCTATATAATGCACCAAACGTTTCATTCCCCATTCGTTTAAAAGTACTTTCATATAGCCCATGGTAGCGCATACTAAAAGGAAAACCTATTATTTTATAAACCGATAGTTGCTTTTTGGCAAGTCGATAAAACTACCAAAAACCACCCTAGCTAGAAAGAGTGGCTTTGAAATAAAATATTTGAAATTCCTCAACTATATCTACTCTATTATTTCCCCAATATCGTATCCAAGATATTTTTTAATTTTTTAGTGTCCACATTCTGTTTGTTAGGACGACTGCTAGTCGTAGCCCTTATCGCATCAGTATGTTTATCTGGTTTGGCTGTAAAAGAAGCCGGTACAACGTTTTTGGTAACGCTATCCAAAGCTTCTATCTTTCCTGTTTTTATATTCTCTAAACAATCTGAACAGTATACTGGTCTATTGGCATCTGGCTCAAAGGGTACACTAATAGGTCGGGCGCATAGTGAACATTTGGTCACCCAACGAGTCTTTTCTTTTGTTGATTCTTTATTACCATTATTTCCCCTATCTACTTCTGCGGGAGGATTTCCTGTGTCCAATCCATAATTATAAACACTCCAATCACTAATTGTTTTTTCTACTTCATTTTTATGACCGCTATAAAGACTACGAGAGTATTCTTTTATTTTTTCCCGGTTGGTAAACTTAATCCTATCAAAGGGTGGAATGTTTAAAGCAGAAAATGGTTCAGATACATAACCGTCAACCATTAAGCGCATATAGAAATTAAAGTTGGGCAAGTTGGAGATATCTATAGCACTGAATTGGCGTTTACATTCATTTTCAAAATACATGGCATCCTCTATACCTAAACGATATAGAACCATTGTGCCGACGTTACCAATAATAGCGTCTCTCACCGTATCGTTAAGCTGAGCCACATACTGATGGGCCATTATGAGATTCAAATGGTACTTACGGGCTTCAGATAAGATATTGGCGAAAGAATCAGTAGAGAAATTCTGAAACTCATCTACATATAAATAAAAGTCAGGGCGCTCTTCCTCGGGTACATTAACTCGAGACATAGCCGCCAATTGCAGCTCAGTAATAAGAATGGCACCTAAAAGAGCAGAATTGTCCTCCCCTATTAGCCCCTTAGAAAGATTCACTATCAATATCTTGCCATTGTCTATAATCTCTCTTAAATTTATTTTGCTGTGTGTTTGGCCAATGATATTTCTAATTAAAGGATTAGAAATAAACTGACCAATCTTATTCTGAATGGCAGCTACGGCTTCCTGAGCATATTTTTCGTTATAGTTTGCGAATTCGTTTACCCAGAAAGATTTAACCATTGGGTCTTTGACGTAATCTACTACTACCTGGCGATAATTCTTATCGCTCAGCATTCTGTTAATACTTAAAAGAGTTGTATCTGGATATTCTAGAAGAGCTAATAAAGTATTATTTAAAATGTATTCCATTCTGGCAGACCAAACATCTGGCCAGATCTTTTTAAATACTGCCATGAGTCCCGAACTAATTAAATGACGAGACTCTGGAGTAACGTCTTCCATTACGTTGAAAGAGATTGGCCAATCTAAATCACTTGGATTGAAATACACCACGTCTTTAATTCGTTCTTCAGGAACATAGTCCAACATCAAATCAGCAAATTCTCCGTGAGGATCCACAATACCAATACCTGAGCCATTTTTAATATCAGCTATAGCCATGTTCTCCATAATAGTAGTTTTACCGGTACCAGTTTGCCCGATAATATACATATGGCGACGCCTATCTTTGGCCTTAATCCCAAATTTGGTAAGATCCCCTCTAAAATTAGTTAAACCTAGTGGGATTAATTGATCGTCTTCGACTATATATGATTTTTTTATTGGGATATCTTCAGTCATAAATTTAATCTAGAATAATAGGTAAATTAATAGGTGGTTTTCCGGTATTACTCACCAGTCTCCCCATAGAAGGTGCCTGGACAGCATTGATAGGCATATGGAACATAGTAGCTAACTCTTCAACATCAAATATACTTCCTTTTTTAATCATACTTCTTTTCTTTCCGTTCTGCATCAAATTTCTCTTGCGCATAAGATTACGTCTCTCGGCAAACCAACTTCTGCCACTAAGAGAAAAACCATCACTATGAAAAAGTCCCTTTAAAGAAATGTTTATATCCTTATTAGCATCAAAAGAATTTAAATTCTGAGTGCTAAATTGTTTTAAATAGCTTTCTACTACAAATTTGGTATTTTTAGAAAAAATTTCTTTAGGGGCTATATAGCAAGCTCTGATGCCACCATTAAAACCTAATTTGGCAATCTTTTCTCCGATTTTATCAGCCACTTCCCTTTCCACCGCACTTAATTGAGTATTTTTTGGTTCTCCTTTTTTCTCTTCACTCCACAGGGGGGCCCTAAAAGCTCCTAAGAAAAGATTTTCTAGAAATTCCATAAGACCAGCTATGAAACCTAAGGGTTTATTAGCCTCTGGCCGCCCCATGGCTTTGTTAATAATCTTAAGGCCGCCCTCTTTCCATTTATCATCAGAAGACTTAATTATCATCTGAATAGTTAAAAGTTCTTTGTCTTTTAACTTACTCATCATTTCAGCTACAGAAGAAAGTGGGTCTAATCTTTTTTCCTCTTTAGGGTCTTCAAAGTCTGGATAAGTAATCAAGGGATACGCACTATCTGCTTTTAAAATGTATTCACCCCCCCAAAAATCATAGCTATTATTAGGAACAATTGGTGGCCAAGACTCAAAGTAATCCTTCACCACTTCTATGCTACTGGTTGGATACTGAGAATAAAATAGGGCTTTAATGTAATCTGCATACTTTTTTAAAACACGTACGTAAAAATACATTTGTCCTCCATAGCCCACTAATTCAAAACTAAACCAATCTGGAACTGGCTCTTTTGCCGGAGCAGCATGAATGGCAGAGAAAATCTCTTCCATGGCCCTAGGTGTTTTAAAGATATCTCTACTTGGAAGAATCACTAAATTAATCCATTCTAGGGCATCGGATTTTTTCTTTTTTTCATAAGCAGTCCTGAGTTCCTTGTAAATAGGAATGAGCACTAAGGGAATGATTAGCCACCAAAACTCTCCAAAAAAACGCCCTATTATTCCCAGGACACCTAGTAAAAAATTAAAAAAGGAATCTAACATGTTATATACAGAATAATAAGCCTAAAAGAGCTAAAACGCAAACGGGCAATCAAAAAATGATTGCCCGAGAAAGTTTCCTATAAGAAAAAACCCATATAATCTAAGCTGTCTTTTATTTTTTAAGCGTATAACGTTTATCTTCAGTCTTGAGGAAGTATTTCTTGTTCTGGAGGTTCAAAAGTATAGTATTGTCTTTAACCACTCTCTGTTCTTTAACCTTTACTATAACTTCTTCGAGGGTTAAGGGTGTTTTCGCTTCTGAGAGAATCTTTTGTAATACCTGTTTAACTGTTCCCGGTTGATATCCCCATTGAGTTAGAGCGTAGATACCTCTGCCTACCAGGACAAAACGCTTGTCTTTGATTAGTTCATTATGAACTGTTTGTACTTGAATATTTCTTTTCCAAAGATTGCTACCACCATTATCATTCCAAATGTATTCTCCACTAACATTAATCGCTATTGGTTCATTAATAAGTTTAGATATTTCACTGAAATGAAGGGGTTTCTTAATGTGTTTCATTATAGCGTAAGCCCTGTCTTTCACTCCACGTGGTTTAATTTCGTAGCTCTTAGCTAAACCATATTCATTGAAAGGATTTCTTTGTACTTGTTTACTAATGAAACAATATGAGGAAAGATTTTCTAAAGATAAATTTTCTCTCCAGTTTTTGGCAATATTGTAAAGACTTTCAAACGGCATTGGTTCCCCTACTTGTTGCAACTTTTCCACTACTTTTTTTATAAAGCTTTCGTAATCTTTTCTATAGAAACTATCGTCATGTTGCAAGTGCCAATAATTGTAATAATTGTCAGTTTCCTTTTCTTGATAAACATTAGCGGAAAGTTTCAAAAAGAATCGGGCAAAATTCCCTATTCTTTTTACAGATTTAGGGGCTTCTAATTCTTCGGCTAATGCTTTATAAAATCTTTCACTTTCCATCGCTCCTCCACTGTTTTTCAAAATGGCTAAAGAAATTTCTTCAAATTTTTTCCAATCCAGTGGTCTTTCTTTTTTATCAATAAGAGCTAGGGCATTATTTTCTATCTGACGAACTCTTTCTCTGGTGATATGATAAGTTTTTCCTATAGCTTCTAAAGTCTTGGGTTCATCATCGATTAATCCGAAGCGCATCTCTAAAACAGCCCTGCTTTTGGGAGCGAGAGCCGTTAAAATATCTTTGGCAATGCCAGTTAGATTTAGATTCACACCGATATTTTGTGAGGTACCTCTGACCTCTGTGCCGTTATTCATTTTGTCTTGATTAAGGTTCTGCATAAGCTACAAATTAGCTTAAATAATATAACATCTAAAATTAGATAAGTCAAATCAAGTGGGTGCGTCCAGGGGGATTCGGACCCTCAACCAACAGCTTAAAAGGCTGCTGCTCTACCATTGAGCTATGGACGCAAATATTTAACAACTTTTTTATATTACAATGGTTAAACTAAAAAATCAATAGCCCCGCTTCTCAAAAGGATTAATTTGAGCTATATTGCTCAAGCAAACCTCATTATGGTAACTAAAAAGAATCAAATTATTAACGGAAGAGTCCTTGGTTATGATGCCCTTAAAAAAGAAGGTTCCCTTAAGGCTGGCTCAGCTATAATCCCTTTCGTTTTAAAGACAAATTTCCCTTATCCACTTGGCTCCCTTGTTAATTTTGAGGGTGTTTTATCAAAAAATATTCTTAGAGTTTCCTCTTTTTCTTTGATTAAAAAACCTGAATTAAATTTTGAAACTTGGTGGAATAAAAATAATAAAAATTGGCAGAAAGGAGTGACTGACCCAATAAGAATAAAATTACTTAAAGAAAAACAGCTTCTTACAATTGCTACTCGTAAGTTTTTTGAAAAAAATAATTTTACTGAAGTATTTACTCCCCTTTTGAATTCGGTGCCCGGAATGGAACCTTTTTTAGATCCTTTAAGAACTAAAACTGGTTGGCTGATCACTTCTCCTGAATATAATATTAAAAAACTCTTGGCCAGTGGTATTGGAGATGTTTTTGAAATCACAAAAAGTTTTAGAGATAATGAAGAAAATAGCCCCCATCACAATACGGAGTTTACTATCCTAGAATGGTATAGAGCTTATGCAGACTATACAACAATAATGGATGACTTAGAAAAATTAGTTTTATCGCTCAATAAGATACTAGGTTGTGGCACACGAATAAACTCTAATGACATTTCAATTGACTTAAAATCTCCTTGGCCTAGATTAAAAGTCAATGATGCCTTTAAAAAATGGGCCCGTATTGATTTAAATAAGTGTCAGAATCTAAAAAGTTTCAAAAGAGCTATTCAACATGCCAAGCTTAAAATTAATACCAAGAATATCAACGATTGGAATGACCTTTTTTATTCAGTATTCCTCAATTATCTAGAACCCAATTTCCCTAAAGACAAACCACTTATAATCTATGATTACCCATTGCCACAGGGTGCCCTGGCTAAAAGAAAATCTAAAAATAGTTTCTGGACTGAACGATTTGAATTCTATTTGGGAGGTATTGAAATGGGTAATTGTTTCTCAGAACTAACCGATGGAAGTGAGCAAGAAGCAAGATTCAAAACTGAGCAAAAGATCAGAAAAGATTTGGGTAAAGAAGTTTTTCAATTAGACAAAGATCTTATAGAAGCCCTTAAGATTGGCTTACCGCCTACAAGTGGCATTGCTATTGGACTAGATCGACTTTTTATGTTACTATTGGGCTTGTCTGATTTACGGGAATATTTAGATTTCCCTACAAATCAAGTATAAATTCTAAAATATTATCTATGATTGGTTCTAATGATTTCAAGAAAGGTATGGTTATCAAGTTGAATAACGAACCTTTTCAGGTTGTAGACATTTCTCTGGTAAAGCCAGGTAAGGGATCTTCTTTCGCTCAAACAAAACTTAAGCATCTTATTAGTGGTAAGGTTCTTGATCGTAATTTTAAATCTGGTGAACAGTTTGATGAAATGGATTTAGAATACAAAAATGCTACTTATGTTTATCACGATCGAAACAATTTAGTATTCCAAGACCCTAAAACAAATGAAAGGATTACTCTCCCCCTTGAAATAGCTGGTACCCGAGTTAATTTCATGAAAGAAAAGATGCCTGTCAGTCTTATGAGTATTGATGAGAAAATATTTGATTTCAAAATTACTCCTAAAGTAGAAATGAAAGTTATAGAAGCCATGCCAGCCACTAAAGGAAATACTGCTAACGGGGCCTTAAAATTAGTTAAAATAGAAACCGGTTATGAAATCAACGTTCCCCTCTTTATAAAAGAAGGCGACGTAATAAGAATCAATTCCGACACAGGAGATTACGTTGAAAGAGTTAATTAAATAAACTAAAACCGCCATGATGGCGGTTTTTTTGTTATCCTTTTGTTCTAGGTGTTTTTATCCATTGAGGATTTCGTTTCCTCAAAATGTAATAATCTATAAAGCCTGAAACATATGGCCAAGAATAGAGAAATAAAATAAAGGGCATATACGTGAATTGGGCAACTAAATACCAGAAGGTTTGTTTTTTCCAAGTGTTATTTTCCGGCCAAGCGATATATTGACGATAAGCTATTAGGAGCAC
>JBAQYG010000019.1:0-15418 GCA_049299915.1 Minisyncoccia bacterium
ATACTAATCATTGGCCAAAAACGTAAAACTAGACCAAAAATAGTCGCAAGGATAAGGTTGCTAAGTGGGCCGGCTAGGGAAACAAAGGCCTCATCCTTTCTGGGGTTATTAAAATTATAAGGATTAACCGGTACGGGTTTTGCCCACCCAAAGACAACCTGACCTCGGGTGAGAATAAATAAAGTTAAAGGCAAAAGAATAGAACCTATCGGATCTATATGCGGTACAGGATTCAGGGTTAGTCTACCGTAAGCCAAGGCTGTCTTATCCCCTCTTCTTAGGGCAGCATATCCGTGAGAAATCTCATGAATAATAATAGAATAAACAAAGATCAGAATTTCGAGAGCTATAAGAATGACATTAGACATAAGGAAAATGAATTTACAAAATTTAATAAGATAATTAACTGAAAATTGTTGGAAATTTAAATTTTAGAACAATATTAAATCCTTCTCCCCTATTCTATATCATTTCTTTCGTCTTGTAAAAACTAGCCCTATATGCTAATCTGAGTCCGTTAATTAAGAAAATATTTTATGAGAACATGTGTTGTCTGTGGCAAAACTAGCCACATGGAAAGAAAAAGAAATCTTCTGCGTGGTCATTATAACCCTTCAGAAAAGTTTAGAAAGTTTCCTAATTTACAATCTGTCTCTATAAAAGGGCATAAGAGTGTTTTAGTGTGCACCGATTGTAAAAAAGGTATTGCTCAAGGCAAGATTGATGTTACTAAGTTTGTAACTGCTAAAAAAGTAGTTACTAAAAAGAAGGTAACAAAAGCTAAAATAAAGAAAACAAAATAAGACCCTTTTATAGGGTTTTGTTTTTACGGGCTGTAGCGTAGTGGCTAGCGCGCATGCATGGGGTGCATGAGGTCGTGGGTTCAAATCCCACCAGCCCGACAATTTAAAAACACCATTCAAATTGGTGTTTTTTTGAACTTAAAAAGCCATCAAAATGATGGCAGCTTAAGTGACCCCGAAAGAATTTTAGGCAATAATGCCAAGTGGGAAGCCTTGTCAGAAACCCACGGGCTTCTGAAGCTGGGTTCCCTAAACAATAAAGTTTGGTCTAAAATCTCTCAAGGGTCAAATATATTATAACAAGCTAATTTTTAATTTACAATTTCCTAATTGCAAACCTTTTACTCTTGTTTATTGTATTTTAAGGGTATTTTATAAGGAGCTTTGGCTGTATCAAGAACATAAACTGGGCAAGCAAGACCTCCTACTTTTTTTCTAAGAGAATTCATCAATAGGGCCTCTTTTTTAAAAGAGACTGTAAAATGTTTAGTACCCTCCGGTTCGTCGTTATGAAAAATATAATAAGGTTTAACCCCTAAAGACACTAGATTTGTAAATAATTTTTCTAAGACAGAAACATTGTCATTAATTCCTTTAAGAAATACTGTTTGAGATAACAAAATACATCCACTTTCTCTTAATTTCTTAAGAGCCAAACAGGTTTCTTTGGTGAGCTCATCGGGATGTTCAAAATTAATAAGAATATAAAGCGGCTTTCTATGACTATTTTTTAAAATACTTAACAAATTATTATCTATAGATAAAGGTAGGGATACTGGTAAACGGGTTCCTATTCTGATTATTTTAATTTGTTTTAAGTTACCAAAAATATAAAGGGCATTAATTAAAATATTAGGAACAGTAAATGGATCACCACCCGATAGGATAACCTCATTGATTTTAGGATGGTTTCTGATATAAGCAGCCATTTCCTTTAAATTGGTGATGCTTATTTCTCCTTTTTTAATATAAGAAACTGAGCGACGCCTAGTGCAGAAACGGCAATAGGCGGCGCAATTAAGAGTTAATAAAATAAGAACTCTATTAGGGTATTTATGGATAAGACCAAAGACAGGCATATGCCTGTCTTCTTCTAAGGGATCATTTCTTTTAAAAGTTTGTATTTTTTCTGATTTCGAAGGATAAAACTCTTTGTGAATGATCTGTGATTTTTTAGCTAATTGTTCTAAATAAGAATTAACTTTGAACTCCAACATAATTTAAAATATAGTACTCTCGTCTGAACGTTCATAATCAAACATTTTGTCATTAGCAAACCACAGGGAAAGTTCATGCTCAGCTTCTTCTTTATTGCCCGATGCATGAATCAAATTTCTCACAGCTCTTTTATCTCTATTGGCTAAGGTTGGAGAATCCACTGAGAAATCACCCCTAATAGTACCCATATCGGCTGATGCTGGTACTGTTTTACCCACTATTTTTCTGACCATTTCTATGGCATGCAAACCCTCAATGGCAATTTTAATTATAGGGCCAGAAGACATAAAATTAACGAGCCAATTGCGACATTCTTGGCCAATTTTTAAAGGATCATCCGTTCCCATCTCTTTTATAGGATCAAAACCATAATCTTTATAGGAAGCCAGAGTCTTTTCTCCCATTCCCTTAATCCATCCCTCATCATGAGGATAGTGTTCGTCAATTTGTTCTGGTCGAGCCCAAATCATTTCCATACCCACTACTTTAAGTCCACGCATTTCTATACGATGAATAATCTCTCCCGTAAGAGCACGCTTAACACCATCGGGTTTTATAAGGACTAAAGTTCTTTCTTTTTTTTGATCTTCGGTAAAAGTTTCCATAATTATTTCTTTGAATTATTTTTAATGGTATTAATTTCTATACCCAATTCTTTAATTTGAGCTTTATCTACACTAGCTGGTGAATTCATTAGGGGATCAAAACCCTCACCATTTTTGGGAAAAGCTATCGTTTCCCTAATAGTGGGTTCATTTCGGAAGATGGCTATAAGCCTATCTACACCCAGGGCAATACCACCATGGGGAGGAACACCATATTTGAAAGCTTCTAGAAGGTGACCAAATTTTTCTTCTATAGAGGCCCGACTATTTCCCATGATTTCAAAAATCTTTTCTAAGAGCTCTGGCTGATAGGTTCTTAGTGAACCCCCACCGACTTCAAAACCATTAAGAGCTAAATCATATTGGTCGGCAACCACACTTTCTGGATGCTCTGTCATTCGAGCTATAAGTTCTGAAACTGTTTCACCCTCCAAGAATTTTGGTTTAGTGAAGGGATGATGAACTGCATCCCAGCGTTTTTCACTTTCTTTCCATTCAAACAGGGGAAAATTCACAATGAAAGCAAAGGCTAATTCGTTATTATCCTCTTTATTCTGACGAATATCTGGTTTATCGCTATGATACTTTTCTATAGTTTCAGTATATTCAATTCTGGGGAAAGGAATTTTAAGAATATGTTTTTCTGGTAAATAAGTTTTGACATATCCTACTATCATTTTTTCTATTAAATCAAGAATCTGATTGCTATTCCAAAAGCTAGTCTCGATATCTAATTGAGTAAATTCGGGCTGCCTATCTCCACGGGCATCTTCATCTCGAAAACAACGAGCAAATTGAAAATATCTTTCAATTTGAGCGACCATAAGAAGTTGCTTGTATTGTTGAGGAGACTGAGGCAAAGCGTAAAAATTGCCAGGAGAAATACGAGCTGGTACTAAATAATCACGGGCACCTTCTGGAGTAGATCTGGTTAAGTTAGGAGTTTCAATTTCTGTAAAACCTTTTTGACTTAAATAATTACGTACAAAAAGCATGAACTCGTGACGAACTTGTAGATTCTTTTGTAAACGTTCTCTCCTTAAATCTAAATAACGATATTTCAGCCTTAAATTTTCATTAATATCATAGCCAGAACTATCGATATCTATTGGTAAAGTATCGGCTTTAGAATAAATAGAAAGTTTCTGGGCACTGATTTCTATATCACCTGTAGCTAGTTTGGCATTTTTATTCTTCTCCGGACGCAAATGAACAGTCCCCTCCAAATTAATCACCCATGAAGGACGTAATTCATTAGCTATATCGTAAGCTTCTCCGTCTGATTTTGAAAAAACTACCTGAACAAGACCACTCTTGTCTTTAAGGTCTATAAAAATAATATTGCCGTGATCCCGACGTGTAGCTACCCAACCGGAAAGGGAAACCAACTCCCCTTCTTCATGTTTTATGTCTTTAATCCAAATTCTTTCCATATCAAATATTTAAAGTTCTATTAATATAGCATAAAGAAAATTGTTTAGAAAGTTTAATAATTATAGGTAGAAACCTAATAAGACAGGCTCAGAGACCCTTCCTTATTGAACTGAAAAGTAATATTACCGCTTTTATCCGTGCGTAGAACCAAAATATTTAATTCTCGTAAGCGATTAAGGGTTTCGGGAGAAGGGTGTCCATAAGAATTGGTTCCCACTTCTATTACACCATAAGTCGGGTTTAATTTTTCTAGCCAATTGAAACTATTCGAAGTCTTGGACCCATGGTGAGATATTTTTAAAACATCTGTTTCCAAATTCGGATAAAGTGTAAGAATTTTACTCTCTTCTTTTGAACCGATATCGCTAGTAAAAAGAAAATTTTTATCTAGATTCTTATAAAGAATTACAAGAGCTTGAGCATTAAAATCACTATTTGAATCTATGTTACTGGTCAGTGGCCATAACACCTGTAAACTATTCGTAGCCGATAATCTTATTAAGCTATCGGCTTTAGCTAAATAAAGTTTGGTTCCCTCGCTTACCAGGGCATCTAATAGTTCTTGATAGCTTGAATCCGGGTTAGAAACTTCGGGCATTAAAACACTGGTTATTTGATAGGTTTCTAAAATATAAAGTAAACCCTGATAGTGATCTTTATTGGAATGAGTAATAATGGCTAAATCTAGTTTTTCTCCTGGTGTTAAAAATTGATTCAGGGAAGAAAGTATTTGTCTATCGGGGCCAGCATCTATTAGAATATTTTTGCCATTGTACTTGATAAGCTCCGAATCACCCTCCCCTACTGATAGGAAATATACTGCATTGATGTAATAAAAATAACGGGGAGAAAGATACAAAATAGCTAAAATATTAAAAATCCACAGAATTAGAACTGTTTTCTTGAGTTTCTTTGTTTGCTCTTTATTCAGCTCTTTCATAAATAGATAATATCAACTTTCATTCCTTTATTTTAAATTATAACCCTATCTTCGCGAATTTTAAAACGTAAAACAAACGCTAGTAACAAGTAATAAAGAATAATCCAATAAAAGAATAAATAGCCAACTTTAAAATTCAGAAATTTTAACTGAGAGACTATTTTTAAAATACTAATTTGACTGGCGATTATTTTCTCTACTAGAAACCCCAATACTACAGCTATGCTTGGAAACCAAAAAGAACTGAAAAGCAGTAGGATAATCAAAAAAGTAACAGCGGGCATAAGAGGAAGTAGCGGTAAATTTGCCAATAAGGGTTTTAAAGAAATTATTCCTTGATAATATGCTAAAAGCGGAGAAACAAAGAATAGAACATAAATAGTATCTTTAAAGATGTCCTGAAAAGTAGCTTTTAATTGTTGGGCTCTTGAATTAATTAATTCTTTTTTGGGCGATAGAATTTGTCTAAATATTAGTCCTAAAGAAGCTAAAAACGATAATTGGAAGCCGAGGTCATAAATTAAAATCAAAGGATTAAAAATCAACATCAGAGTGGCTGCTAAAAGAATAATATTTATAGAATTACCCATTCTTTGTAAGCGCTCTGCTCCTAAGGCAAGACTAAGCATGATACCCGCCCTTGAAGCCGAAGACGGATACTCTGCTAAAAGAATAAAGAAGGTCCCTAAAATTAAGGTAAAATAAAAGGTTTTATGAGGAGAAAGATGGAAAAAACTAAATAAACGATTAGCCATGAGAAAAATAATGGCTATATTAAAACCAGAAACTGCTACTATATGGGTCATTGAGTTTTTTTGTAAAAGATCGGCAACTTCAATATTGGTGGCTTTATCATCTCCTAAAATATAACCCTTCGCCAAACTAAGAAATGGTTCTCTGATATTGCGAGCTAATTGTAAATGAATCTTGTTCCTGATTATTAAAAGTACTCCCCAAATAGATTTATGTTGAGGTGCTATTTCTTCTAGAATTTTTCCTCCTGTAAGATAAGCTCTACAACTCAAACTCAATTTCTCGCTAATTAAGAGTGAACCTTTTAAACGTAAAAGACTAAATGGTTCTATCTGACGATTTTGATTAAGGTAAAGACAAATATTGGCTTTATCGGAAGGTAACCTTTTGTTATTGATTGTCTCTGTTTTTAAAATTACATAAATTCCTTTTTGAGTTTTTTCTGTTTTTAAAACCTTACCAGTAAGAATTATTTCAGTATCTTGAAATTCTTTTAGAAAATTTCTTTGATTCTTCAAGGCTAAAAAGGCGTGATTACCAAGGATTGTCCCTAGAACTATCCCTATTATACATAGGCCTAATAACCAATATGGATAATGAGCTTTTTTAAATCCTTCTGAAAGGCAAATCAAACCACCAAAAAATAGAACCAACAAAAAACCTAGCTTGAAAGCTAGGGATGAACCAAGGCCAATACCTAAAATAAAACTAATCAAAAAATAGCGAAAAGCATATACCAATCCCCTAAAAGTAAATTTACTCTCTAACAGCCACATACGTAAAATGCTCGACTAGTTTTTCTTTTAAAAGAAGCAATTCCTCTGCTGTTAAAGAGCGGCCGAAATAACGAACATCTTTTAAGCATTTACCGTTGTCATGAAACACTTGTAGGTAATAATTATCTGCCCCTTTTATTAAGGGAACTATATCTAAAATATCTTGGGCTGTTAATCCAGGAGCAATTGTAGTTCTAAATTCATATTCTAAACCGCTTTGTCTAACCAATTTTATTGATTCTTGGATATAGTTTAAATCTATCTCTACCCCAGCTACCATGGCATATTTAGCCAAAGGAGCCTTTATATCCATAGCAATATAATCCAATAATTTATTTTCTAAAAGCTTTTTTAATACTTCTGGGTTAGAACCATTGGTATCTAATTTAACTAAAAAATTTAAAGCTTTTACTTGTTTTATAAAATCCAGTAAACCATTGTCTAAAGTTGGTTCTCCTCCAGTGATACAAAGGCCTTGAAGTAACCCTTGACGTTCTTTTAAAAAATTTAAAACCTCCTCTTCGGAAAGAGTTTTTGTATTTTTTATCTTCTCTGGTAGAACTAATTCTGGGTTATGGCAATAATAACATCTAAAATTACAACCAATCGTAAAAACAGTGGCAGCAATCTTACCAGGATAGTCAATCAAAGTTAACTCTTGTAAACCACCAAAAATCATATGTTAATTGGAAGAATCCTCGAAAGTAACCCTCTCCTTGAATTCTTCTTGTTTCCCTTCATTCCATTGGCTAACGGGTCTCAGGTAACCAACAATCCTGGAATAGACTTCACACTTTTGTACGTTACGTAAAACCGCGTCCTTGTCATAACACTTTAAACATTTGTAATATTTTTTACCATTGAACTCGTAACCAGCTACCTCATCTTTCTCCCCAACTTCCTTACCGCAATCATGACAAAAACATTTATCTTCTTCCATGGTAAATATATTAAATATTTTAATGCTTATTCCTCTATTTTCTTTTCGAAGGTAACCCTCTCCTTGAATTCTTCTTGTTTGCCCTCGTTCCATTGGCTAACGGGTCTCAGGTAACCAACAATTCTGGAATAGACTTCACACTTTTGTTCGACCACACACTTGGGACAATATTCGTGATTACCGCTTAAATAGCCATGGGTAGGACAAATACTAAAGGTAGGGGTTAGGGTGATGTAAGGTATATGGTAATTATTCACCACTGTTTTAATAAGATTTTTGACTGATTCATAATTAGAAATGGCTTCTCCGAGAAACATGTGGAAAACGGTTCCTCCAGTATATTTAGTTTGTAAATCATCTTGCAACTTAAGGGCTTTGAACACATCTGTGGTAAAACCAACTGGTAATTGAGTGGAATTGGTGTAATAAGGATTGGCAGTACCGGCGGTTATGATATCTGGATATTTTGCTTTATCTGCTTTGGCTAAACGATAAGAAGTGGCTTCGGCTGGAGTAGCTTCTAAATTATACATATTGCCAGTCTCTTCTTGATATTTAGCAATTCTTTCTCTCATATGCTCCAAAATCTCGATAGCAAATTTTTGCCCTTCTTTAGTGGTTATATCTTCACCTAAAAAATTAAGGAGAGTCTCATTCATTCCGATTAAACCAATAGTAGCGAAGTGGTTCCCCCAGTAAGAACCCCTGATTTGATAAACTCCTTCTAAATAATACTTAGAATAAGGATAAAGATTCTTGTCGGTCCACGATTCTAAAACTTTTCTTTTAATTTCCAAACTATTCTTTGCTAAATCCATTAAATTATCTAATTTCTCAAAGAATTCTTTGCGACTCTTTGAAAGATAACCGATTCTCGGTAAATTTAAAGTGACTACTCCAATTGAACCCGTTAATGGATTAGCTCCAAAAAGACCTCCTCCCCTTTTATATAATTCCCTATTATCTAAGCGTAACCGGCAACACATAGAACGGGCATCATCGGGAGACATATCCGAATTAACGAAATTAGAAAAATAAGGAATACCGTATTTACCCGTCATCTCCCATAAACCATTATGGCTAGAATTATCCCAATCGAAATCTTTCGTAATGTTATAGGTAGGAATTGGAAAACTAAATACTCGACCATTAGCATCACCTGCAGAATAGATTTCAAAGAGTACCTTATTGAGTAAATCCATTTCTTTCTGAAATTCTCCGTAAGTTTCTTTTTGATTTTGACCTCCTAAAATTACGGGCAAATCTTTGTAATGCTTAGGAACTTTTAGATCAAGTGTGATATTGGTAAAGGGCGTTTGAAAACCAACCCTAGTAGGAACATTACAATTATACATAAACTCTTGTAGGGCTTGCTTAACCTCCCTTTCATTTAAACCATCATATTTAATATAGGGAGCCAACAGAGTGTCAAAGTTTGAGAGGGCTTGGGCACCAGCTGATTCACCCTGTAGGGTATAGAAAAAATTAACGACTTGACCTAGGGCAGAACGGAAATGTTTGGCTGGTTTAGATTGAATTTTACCGCTTACCCCGCCAAAGCCTCTTAGTAATAAATCATATAAATCCCAACCACAGCAATAAGCCCCTAAAATATCTAAATTATGAATATGAAAATCACCCCCACGAGCTGCTTGGCGGATTTCTATTGGATAAATTTTATTGAGCCAGTATTTTTTACTGATATCGGAGGCTACGTAATGGTTCAATCCCTGTAGAGAATAGGTCATATTACTATTCTCTTTGACTTGCCAGTCTAAATTATTTAAATATTGATCAACCAAATCTACTGAATCGCTTTGGGCAGCTTTTAATTCTCTGATCTGGCGATGTTGCTCTCTGTAGAGAATATAAGCCTTGGCAGTCTCAATATAATTCTCTAAAATAAGCACCTCTTCTATGATATCTTGGATATCTTCTACATTGACAAGGGCGGCTTTCTTAAACCGTTTGTTCAGAAGAACGACTACTCGTCTGTAAACCTCTTTAGCCTCCTTCATGTCACCATTTCCCGTAGCTGTTAGAGCCTTGTAGATAGCATTTTGAATCTTTTCACTATCAAATTTTTGAATGTCGCCGCTTCTTTTGCGTACTTCTTTGATTTTATTAACGAATTTTGTGGAGGCGGCAGCAATCATATTTGGAGATATTTATTTTTTAATAAATAAGTAATAAAAACAAAAACAAAGACCCCTTACCCCATTTTGGGGTAAACATATTAGAATCGTTTCTTTTTTCTCAGAAAAGCTGGAATTTCTATTTCTTCCAGTTTTGTATTGGAATTTTTATTAGTTTTTCCAGGACCATCGGCATTAATTTCTATCTTAATAGGAGTCTGCTCTAAAGATTCTTTTTTAGATGTTGGTTCTGGAAAAGAAAAGTCTGTTTTACTGTCAAAGGGATTCTGAACTTCAACTTTTTTAGGTGGAGCTACTACTGTTCGAGTAAAGGGTAAGACTAAATTCTTCTCGTCAAAAGTGTTTTCATTAAATCCACCAGCTATAACTGTAATTTTAATTTCACCCTTTTTAAGTCCTTCATCATAAATGGCTCCAAAAATAACTTTGGCATTTGGATCTATATTTTCTGTAATTACTTTAGCTGCTTCATTGATTTCAGCTAAAGAGAGATCGGGGCCACCACTAACATTAAATAAAACCCTAGTAGCTCCATTAATTTGGGTTTCCAAAAGGGGTGAATGAACTGCAGCTTGAGCCGCTTTCTGAGCCCTCCCTTCTCCACTGGCCCTGCCGGTGCCCATAAGAGCCTCTCCAGCATTAGTCATTATGGTACGAATATTGGCAAAATCTAGATTAATTATACCTGGATAAGTAATTAGATCTGAAATGCCTTTAACACCTTGGTAAAGAATCTCGTCTATTAAAGAAAAGGCTGTTAAAATAGGGGTACTACTATCTATCAGATTAAAAACTTTATCATTAGGAACAGTAATAATAGCGTCTGATTGTTCTTGTAATTTTTGCCAAGCCTCCTCCGCTATTTCCTGTCTTTTACCACCTTCAAAACCAAAAGGTTTGGTCACTACTGAAATAACGAGAGCTCCATTTTTACGGGCTAATTCGGCTACTACGGGGCTAGCTCCTGAGCCAGTGCCTCCACCTAAGCCTGCTGTCACAAAAACTAAATCAGAACTTTTGACAGCATTCTCTATCTGTTCCAGATTTTCTTTAGCCGATTCATAGCCTATTTCAGGATTCATACCGGCTCCTAATCCTCTAGTAAGGATTTTACCAATAGCAATCTTTTCATCCGCCTTACTATGATGAAGGGCTTGATCATCGGTGTTAACAGCGATAAAAGAAATTCCTTTTATCTTGCGATCAGCCATTCGAGTAATAGCATTACCGCCTGCGCCACCGACGCCAACGACTTTCATGCGAATATTAGTTTCAAATTCTGGTTTTATTTTGGCCACGTTGTTAGAAAAATATTTAAAAATTAGTGTCTTATTTTGATATGAGGAGAATTCTTATTATATACTATCTTGGGAAATTATTTAAGGCAAGAGGGATTTAAGCCAAGATTTTGACTTATCAATCAGGGCAGTGGGATTAGAATGTTCTGAAGAATTATCTACCTTCGCTAAAAAATGTAGTAAGGATAAAGCGTTTGTATCGCCGAGAGTCATACCTAGACGGCTATAAGCAGTTGGCAAGACAGCTATTTTGCAAGGAAGTCCGAGTTTAGTCCTGGCATATTCTGTAAGATTTATTAAATTGCTGCCACCACCGTAAAAAGTAATTCCTCCAGGCCAATGACGACTAGGGTTAATTGATATAAGGGCTTGATTAATGGCATCAAATATTTCGTCTAAACGAGCAACCATAACGGCTGCTATTTTCTTACGAGAAATCTCTATATCCCCCGAATAATCTTCATTGGTAAGTCCAGAATTGACCAAATTCAACATATCAGTACGACTCAATTTACGGGGATCAATATAACCTTCTAATTTTTTTACTTTTTCAGCCAAAATAGGATCTAGTTGTAAACAAATCCCTATATCATCCGTCAAATAACCGCTACCATAGGGGAGGCTTTTAATATCTACTAAGTTATCTTCTTCGTAAACGGTAATAGAAGTAGTCCTAGCCCCAAAATCAATGGCTACTGATCCTAATTCTTTTTCCTGATCAGTTAAAATTAAATTGGTTGAGGGAAGAGAACTAACATCGTAAACATCTTCTTTGGAGAAATCCAAGTCTTCTACTATTTGTTTTAAATCATCTAGCTGTTGAGTCAATATACTAATAAGGAGTACATCTGTTTCTAGGCGCATGCCCTTTAGTCCCAAAGCAGAACGATATTCCCCTGCACCATCGACAGAATACTTCAAAGGGATTGGCCTCAAAAGACTGTAATTGTTTGGCAAAATAACAGATTGGGCTGAATTAATCGCCCTATCTACAGTGTTTTGACTAATAATATTACCCTGCTCATTTGTAATGGCAGTACCTCTAGAAATGGTGGTTTTACAATTAATAGGATTAACTCCTATTAAAAGTTTATCTATAGTTGTCCCTATTTTCTGTTCACTCTGACTAATTAAATTACCTAAAAGCTCTTCTAGATCAAGGAGACTCGAAATAGAACCTCGACGAAGACCCACTGCAGGGACAGAAGTGTTAAAAAGTATTTGTAAAGGGTTGGCACTATCTTTAAGATCCACTCTGCCAACAATGGCTTTAATGGAGTCTGTTCCGAGATCCAAGCTCATGACAAATTTTTTGGAAGATCGAAACATAATATAAATGATTCTTAACTTCTAATTAACTTTTTAATAATGATCGTCCGCGCCCTTTTTTCTATTTTTTCCATTTCTACGGCTTTCCTTGAAGAATCGTGGGTGTAGCCATATAAATGGGCTAAACTGTGTATAAAAGAATAAATAAATTGTAAACGAAAGCTTTCTAAATTACTGACTTTGAAATTTTCTTTTGCCTTAATTCGGATAGCTTCTGGAGAAATAATCAAATCCCCTAAATGAACTTCTTCCTGAACTGGTTCTTTTTTTTGTTTCAGATAATAATCAGGAAAGGCCAGAATAGCTGAGAGTTGTTTTTTCTTCCGCCATTTTTCGTTTAACTGAATAATTTTTTCTTTACTAACTAGAACACAATTAATAGTTAAGGGTAGATCTAGATCAATCTTTTTATTAGTTATTGTATGAAAAGTGCTAACTAGGAGATTTATGTTTTTTTTGGTAAGGGGAATCTTCTTTTTAAGACCCATCAGATTAATAATCACCATGGACACAATTATCTATGCTTTCTCTTTGTTTTAAAAGGAAGGCCTAATACTTTTTTACGATTAATTTGAGCAGTTTTCTTCTGTTTATAAATAGCCGAATTATGAGTAGAAAGAGCGCTCTCTTTGGATTTGTGATAACGGTTTTTCTTAACCTCTCGAACTAAATTACTCTTTTTAAGAGTTTGCATAGCTCGATAAACATAGGTAGAAAGAGGTTCATTGTTTTTTCTGTCAATGTTAATTGCCATAAGAATAGATGCTATTTTGAAAATTAAATTTATTAAAGTTTAGTATACTAGACTAGAGGATTTTTGGCAATAATCTTAGTCCATAGCTAGTTTTTTCTTAACAGAGGAAACTAGCTTGTCTTGCATAACTACTTCTTGAATGCCACTCTCCATATCTCTTATAATTATTCTGTCTTCCCTCACCTCTTCTTGCCCTAGGATTAAAGATAATTTAACTTTCTCTCTGTCCGCTATTTTAAGTTGATTCCTTAGACTATCTTTGGAGAGAGAGCTGTAAACACTTAAACCATTTTTTCTTAATTCTTCTATTAGTAGGAATGCCCTCTTCCTGGCAGCATCACCAATCTGAACTAAGAACACTTTATTTTTCTTGCAATTGGGTTCTTTATCGTGGAGAGATTCGTAAGCAGAAATAATTCTATCTATGCCAAAGGCTACTCCTACTGCTGGTTGGTTAGTTCCTCCCAATAATTTAACCAATCCATCATAACGTCCTCCACCACCAAGAGAGATACTTCCGTTGGCATAAGAACTTTTTATTTCAAATACAGTTTTGGTGTAATAATCGAGACCTCTTACTAGATAAGGATTTAAAGTATAGGGTACTTGAAGATAATCTAAGATATCTAAAACACTATGAAAATGATCGTGACATTCGGGACAGAGAGAATCTAATATAGAAGGTAAACTAGTTCTTAATTCACTACATTTTTCTTCTTTACAATCTAAAAGGCGCAAGGGATTTGTTTTGAATCTTTCTTTACAGCTAGCACAAAGTTTATTGGTTTTGGTTTTATAAAAAGCTTTTATTACTTTCAAGTAGTCGGCTCGACAAGCGGGGCATCCAATACTGTTAAGTTCAAAATTAATATCTTTAAAACCTAAAGTACTGAAGATTAGATGGCTTACCCAAATAATTTCCACATCGGTTATTGGGCTCGGATCACCAATTGCTTCTAAACCAAATTGGAATAATTGACGATAGCGATCCTTCTGGGGATTTTCATGCCTAAACATAGGTCCAGAATAATAAAGCTTGACTGGTTGGGGCCAGGTAGACATATTATTTTCTATGTAAGCCCTTACTACTCCGGCCGTACCTTCAGGTCTTAGGGTTAAAGCGTCTCCACCCTTCGTTTTAAATGAATACATTTCTTTATCTACAATGTCGGTACCAAGCCCTACTCCCTTAGAAAATACTTCTGTATCTTCTACTATTGGAGTAATAATTTTTCTAAAACCATAAGCTTCGGATATCTCATTGGCAACACATTCGAATTTACGCCACCAAGGAATATCTTTTGGTAAGATATCGTGCATTCCTTTGGGAGCTTGAAAATTCTTTTTAGCTTCTTTCTTTATTTTTGGCATAAAGAGATATTACACAATATTTTAAAGATTATAAGGATTAAGATTAAAAGCGGCGGCATGATTGAGGGGCCATACTCTAAGCCAAACTCTTCCTAAAATAGCTTTACCATTTAAAGAACCCCAGGAACGGGAATCATAAGAATTCATACGATTATCCCCCATAACAAAATATTGTTGTGGTGGTAAAGTGATATTGATATCGCTTGTAGTTTTTACTAAATTAGAAAGATAGGGTTCATTCAAAATGAATCCTTCTGGTTTTTCTGAATTATAAACCTTGACTGTTCCATTCTGAATAGTAATTCTCTCTCCAGGGAGACCGATTACTCTTTTAATAAAAAAAGTTGCTGAAGAGGTATAAATCTTAGCTGCTAAAAGATAACCTGGCTTGCGATCAAAATCTATCAGTTTACTTCTGTCTATTCTCGAAACATTTACAAAAGACAATGACAATAAACCTTTAATGTTGAAATTTTTGTTAGAATCTTTGTTGGTAACAGTTAATTCCGAAGGTGCCTCAAAAA
This sequence comes from Minisyncoccia bacterium, assembly GCA_049299915.1. Classification (GTDB taxonomy): domain Bacteria; phylum Patescibacteriota; class Minisyncoccia; order UBA6257; family JAVHQB01; genus JAVHQB01. The sequence continues at coordinate 14,902 of JBAQYG010000019.1, forward strand.
TAATTACCTCCCCTCTTTTAATTGATCTTAATCTAAAAGATAATTCATCTACTACTAAGTAATCTTTGTCAAAAAAAGAAGGTTCCATACTCTGACCATAAACAATAAATGGTTGAATTATGAAATAGCGAATGGGCAAAACGATCGCTAGGGCTATTAGAACTACTTCGACTGTTTCTAAAACAAAAGTTTTAAGATTACGCCAAAAAATCAACATATTTATATCTAATGATATGATTATTCTGCCGCCAATATACCATAAATAAAGGCCAAAAGCAACCTATCATTTGCCGCTCCTATCCTTTTCTGATATAATAATTTTTACATGAAAATATGGCTTAAAATAATTGGATTCGCCTCAATAGCAATCCTAGTTATTGCTTCCGCGGCGATATTTCTGCCGACTAAAAACCTATTAGTTTTAGGTTCTTTTTTGGGCAATAAGGTCAGCTCTTCTCTAGAGATAGATCAACAAATCGTTTCTCAACCTATTAATCTTGCTATTTTGGGGTTTACA
>JBAQYG010000020.1:0-1672 GCA_049299915.1 Minisyncoccia bacterium
GAATGTACCCGAATCTCTCTGCTTTTCGATTTATAAGCACTCTTACGAAACAAGCAGACTTACATGGGTATTGAAGTATAATTCCAAGAATATTTTAAGAAGATGGGTTCTAATGAAAATTACCCTCGCATTTCCACATACTTTAGAATCTGAAAGGCTAGGTGCCAGATCTTTTCCACCAACTGCAATATATTATTTAGGTGCGATTTTAAGAAACAATGGACATGCTGTAAGAGTGTTTGATCCCCAATGGCCAAATAATTATGACGATAACTTTATTAGAGACGCAATAGATGGATGTGATTTGTTAGGACTTTCTGCAAATGTCATCAACTGGAGATTTGCTAAGCATTTTGCATCCCTTGTTAAATCTCAAAGAAAAGATCTAAAAATTGTAATTGGAGGAGTCTATGCAAACATTGTTAAAGTATTAGATATTGATAATCCTCCATGGGACTTTATAATTCGTGGTGAAGGAGAAGAAACATTAATTGAACTCGTAAACTCAATAGATGGTTCCTGTCGATATGATAATATTTTGGGACTATCCTATATAGATGAATCAGGAGTAATACACAATAATGCTGACCGGCCTTTACTAACTAAAAAGGAATTATCTAATCAACCTTTACCTGCCTTTGATCTTTTGCCGAATAAAAAATATCTGGCCCTGGGTTTAGAATCATCAAGAGGGTGCTCTTATAATTGTAAATTTTGTTCTATTCAATATCGGAATAAATTCAGAAGCATTGCGCAACAAATCTTCTTAGATAAGATTGCTGCAGTATATGATTTAGGACATGAAAAGGTAAACACTCCCAATCATAACAAAGTTCCAATAATGCTTTTAGACGATTGTTTTACTACAGAACAACAACGAGCTATTAACATTTTAAAAGGACTTGCTAAGTATAAAGAGAAAATACGTTTTGGAATTGAGGCGCGTGCGGACCAGCTTTCGGAAGAGATTGCTGAGGCACTGAAAGAAAACTCTCTATTTATTATACAAATTGGTATGGAATCTGGGTATCAAGATGGGCTTAACAAGATTGGTAAACATCTAAAAATTGAAGATATTAAGAAAGCTTGTGCAGTGTTAAAGAAAAATGATTTAGCAAAAATTGCAAGTTGTTCATTTATTTTGGGATTTCCTTGGGAAACAAAAGACGATTGCTTAAAGACGCTGAGATTTGCAGAAGATCTAAATTTAAAATATGAAGTTAATGTTGGCTTGAGTTGGTACGAGCTATATCCAGGATCTGTTATATGGGAGAAAAAAGCAAAGTGGAAAATAAACGTAGATTTGCAGTCGTATAACGATTTCTTCTATGATTTTAGAAATGATATTAATTTTTTTAAAAAAGTACATCCCATTTTGAACACCAAAGATATTGATGAAATTGAAGATCACGTATTTGAAATTTCTAAGGTTAGCACTCGCGTACTAACAAATTTTCCTTATATGCAACGAGAAAGAAATATTTGTAGTCTTCCTTTTTAAGGAAAGGGTATAAAACAAACACGTATTTTTTGGAGCCTAGTACAATGAGACTCAAAAAATATATCATAACTCCCTTCTGGCAGCATTCACTCCGTATGAATTAAAATCAATGGCTGTCAAAGTATCTATATCTGACTATCAAGTCAGATCATATTTTATTATGCATATAAT
>JBAQYG010000021.1:0-7225 GCA_049299915.1 Minisyncoccia bacterium
TTTTATAACCAGCCTCAGTGAAAGCATCCATCCAGACTATGTCACTAGTAACTTTTTTATTCGTAACCTTGGCGTAAGGAGTTTCTATAAAACCGTATTTGTTTAGTCTTCCATAAAGAGCTAAATAAACAACCAAACCGCTATTCTGGCCTTCGGGTGTTTGAATAGGACAAATTCTTCCATAATGGCTAGGATGAACATCTCTAACTTCTATGGTAGCCCTCTCTTTAGTTAAACCTCCGGGACCAGAAGCAGTTAAACGTCTTTTGCATTCCAGCTCATCCAAAGGATTGGTCTGGGTCATGAATTGGGACAACTCTGAAGTATTCAAAAACTCTTTTAGAGCAGAAGTTAAATATCGGGGACTAATTAACTGGGCAGGCGTTAAACTTTTGGGATCATAAGTAGACATTCTATCCTGAACGCCTCTCTTTAAACGCATTAAACCGATTCTCATTCTTTCTTCCAATAATTCGCCTGTAGCCCTTACACGACGGTTGCTTAAATTATCAATATCATCGGGCTCGGCTTCGATGTCATTATTCAATTTAATTATTTCTTTGAGAGTGGCAATAATATCTTCTTTGGTTAAAAGATAATTGTTATAATCTTCGGCATCAGATTTTAAACTTAGGCGTTGATTAATTTTAAAACGCCCAACTCTCGCTAAATTATAACGATCTCTCCTTAAAAATACTCCATCAATAAAATTCTTGGCATTATCTAAAATGGCCAAATCGCTAGGCTTCAAATGACGATACATTTCTAAAAGAGCCTCGTCTCTACTATGAGTAGGATCTTTGATGAGAGTATTCTCTATAAATCTCACTTCATTATCTTGTTCGACGGAGTTAAATAATCCTTTAATCTCTTCGTCAGTTTCAATACCAAAAACCCTAAGAAGAATAGTGGCTGGCATTTTGCGCTTTTTATCTATTCTGACATTGATAATATTATTATTATCAGTCTCGAATTCTAGCCAGGAGCCATGGGCAGGTAGTAACTTAGCACCAAAAAGTTTGCGGCCCTGAGAATATTCCATAGTGAAAAATACTCCAGGAGAACGAATTAATTGAGAAACTATAACTCTTTCTACTCCATTAACTATAAAAGTCCCATTTTCTGTCATTATGGGAATATCTCCAAAGTAAACGCTTTGTTCGTTTTGACCTTTCGTCTTGTAGTTATCGAGCCTTAAATTAATGTTTAAGGGCGCTTCGTAATTTAAATTCTTAAGTTTGCACTTCTCTTCTGTGGCTTTAGGCTCACCAATGGTGTAGTCTAAAAATTCTAAACTCATGTCCTTGGTGGTGTAGTCTCGAATAGGTGAGACTTCTCGAAGAAGATTTTTTATTCCTTCTTTTATAAAATATTCATAAGAATCTTTTTGGAATTGAACCAGATTGGGGATTTCCATCAAGGTCTTTTTATGAGCACCAAAGACTTTTGTTTTGAGAAGCTGCTGCATAAGGGTATAAATTTATTCCTAAATTATATAAATATAACAACCTGGAAAACATTCAAAAAAGAACTTTTATTCCGTAAATAAACCTCACTCCTGTCAAATGAAAAATGGGCACAAAAAAACGGCCCTAAAACAAAACAGAAGGGTTAAATTCTGCTCCCATAAAATTTATAAAGGTGACGCGTCACTAAAGAGAGTATTATGGTTTTAATTAACGATATGAGCGTCTACCTGTCTTTTTGACGATTCTTTTGCCAAAAGACAATGGTTTGAAATATCGTTTGAGCTATTCTTTTAGAAACCAAGCTAGTATCATTCACTATCTTCAATTTCCAATTAATAGCCTTTGATAGACTTATATTACTCAATTTACAATATTTGTCAAGGTTATTTAAGATCTGGTCAGGCTTTTCAGAAGAAACAGAGTGTTTTTTGCCTTTATACTCAAAAAATATATTAAAGGGCATGGTTTAATTTAGATATTTAGCTTTATTAAGTAAGTGCTCTTCATAGGTTTTGGCGTAAATGGTTTGAGAATCAACCGCAGCACTTAAATAGTACAAATACGTAGATTTTTTTGGACTCAAAACCGCTTGAATAGCATCTAGACTAGGGTTACAGATTGGGCCTATAGGAAGACCAGGGTATTTGTAAGTGTTATAGGGTGAATCTACTAAGAAATCACTCTCTTTAAGTTTGCATAAAGTATTGCCATTCTTTCTTTTAATGTAGCAAATGGTAGCATCTACTTGAAGAGGCATATTCATTTCTAAGCGTTTCAAAATAATGCCGGCTACCAAACGTCTGTCTTCGGTAGAAACTACCTCCTTTTCCACAAGTGAGGCAATAATAAGAATATCTCTAAAAGAGAAATCAGAAGCTTCAAATTTAGATTCTAAAGATTTATAAACTTTATTGTCAAAATTATTTAAGACAGTTTCCAATATTTCTGCGCTAGAAGGATTTTCTTCGAAAAAATAAGTATCAGGAAAAATAAGCCCCTCAGGATTAACAGTTTTCCAATTTAAAAGGTAGGGATGAATTTTTCTTTCTTCTGATGTAAGTAAACTGAGATCGAATTTATCGGTTGCTGTTAAGATTCCTTTCTCTTGAAAAAGTTGGAGAGCATCTTTTAGAGTTAGCCCTTCTGGAATAGTGATTTTAAAAACTGGTGTTGTTTTTCCTAAAGCAATTCGGGAAGCTACTTCTGCTGTAGATGCTGCACCCTCAAAAGTATAATTCCCGGCCTTAAGATCATCTAACCATCCATTCATGGCTAGCCATAATTTAAAAGCTAATGGTGATATAATCAGTCCATTATTTTTTAAATTTTGAGTAATGGAATTAATACTGTCACCTGAATTAATTTTTAAACTAACAGTTTCTTTTTGCAGAGGCAATTTGTAATTGCCTACTCCCAAATAAAATAGAACCAAAATAACTATGGCAATACCAGTGACTTTTCTAATATTCTCTTTCTTAAAAAGCATCTGAAATTTAACTATTCTGAATTACTATATTACTAATAAAACCTACAGCCATGAGTTCCATCAAGAGATGAGATCCTCCAAAGCTAACAAAGGGCAGGGGTAAGCCTACAATAGGAATAACTCCTAAATTCATACCCAAATTAATTATAAAATTTAAGCTTAAATTTATAGCAATACCCATAACGGCTAATTTTGTGAAGTTTTCTTGAAGATTTAAACCAATTTGAGCAAGGTTATAAAAAATAATGGAGAAGCTACCTAACACTAAAACTACACCCATAAAACCCAATTCTTCTCCTAGGGAAGAAAATATAAAATCGGTTTGAGCGGCAGGTAAAAAACGCAATTGGGTTTGGGTACCCCAACCCAACCCTTTGCCAAATAACCCCCCAGAACCAATAGCAATCATAGCCTGCCTAGCATTATACTGACTCCCCTGCCAATCTTTACTACTATTAAAAAAAGAAATTAATCTAGTTTTCTGATAAGGTTGCAAAAAATACTGCCAAGATAGGGTTAATAAAATTGCAAAGATTAAAAGTAAGAGTAAAAACTGTTTTAAACGTAATCCGGCTAAAAGTAAAACACAAAACCAAATTCCAATAATAATAGCTGCTCCACCTAAGTCTGGTTGTAAAATAGCCAAGATGGCAGGAATGGCTGCATACATACCCGAAATAAGAATATGCTTGAATTGCCAGATTTCTATATTACGATTGCTGAAGTATTTCGCCAAAATTAAAATAACTGCCAATTTAGCTAATTCTACTGGCTGAAAATTAAAAAAACCTAAATGAAGCCAGCCAGTAATACCATTTACTTTAGTGCCAAAAAATAGCACTAACCCCATCATAAAAACGGAAAAAAAATAAAACACTAATAAAAAGTATGAAGAATTTCTGAACAATCTGTAATCTACCAAACGGAATACAAAATACGCACCGAAAGCTATGGCGAGAGAGATAACTTGTTTTTTTAATAACTGCCAACGATTAATTTCAGAACTTGATAGAGATGCAATTATGAGTACCCCTAGGCAAGTTAAGATAATTATTGCTACTAAAATCCATTTCAAGGAAGTGCGCATGAATAATTAATATAGGTTCTCTTTATTAAACACATCTGTGTGGGCCTTACGATAGCAAACTTCAGCTCCTAATGGTAAGGCTTGGCGCCAAGAAATAGTCGGTAAACCCTGCATTCCTTCTGCTTTGATATTCTCAATATATATTTGATTAAAACTAAGGGGTTTACCAGTTTTTTTGTCACAAACTAAAACATCTACAAAACCTCTTCGAAAATTTAGAGGAGAGTGATTGATAAGGTCAGCTGTAATATTAACGGGACTGGCTTGTTTGGAATTCGTATACTTCATTTTTACCCCTGTTAACTCTAGAACTTCCCCAAAATTATTTATAGCCGGAGGTAATTTTTGCCAATCGTTAAGAGATATAACTGTATCAAGATCGAAGCGAATTGATTCTGGTATGAAATTAGGATTATCAATTAGTGCCTTACTTTTGGCCACTATTTTATTTTCACCTGGCAAAATGTAAAAGGGTTCATCTAAATCTTTACTCAGTGTTTCCCCTGCTTTATTAGTAAGAATAAAATAACCAGTAACATTGGTCAGGCCGTATTTAGTATTTGGGTTAAAAATTTCCGCCACTAAATCTATCCCCTTCAGCTTATAGTCCAAAGAGTAAGCCTTTTCTATAACCAAGGACTTCATATCTTTTAACTCACAAGGCAAACATGGCCCCCCGCAATCGATGGCATCTTCACTTTGATTTTGTTTTTGGTCTACACAGGTAGGCTTGGGCTTAAGAATGGTCTGGCCTAAAAATAATAAGATTAGGAGACCTAAAATAGTGGCTAGTCCTATTAAAATCTGTTTTTGAGTTCTATAGCTTATCATAAGAGATAAAAAATACTATTTATTATAGCAGAATGAGCCTTAGGGAGAAAGCTTTAATTATTAAGCTCCTTTTCTATTTCTACTAAACGGTTATATTTAATCAATCTTTCCGCTTGCAAAGGAGCTCCAGATTTGAAACCATCGGCTCCTATGCCCACTGCTAAATCAGCTATAAAATCATCCATAGTTTCCCCACTTCTATGACTGACTATTGTTTTCAAACCTTCTTTCTGAGCCAACGAGGCTACCGAGATTACTTCTGATATAGTCCCTATTTGATTGGGTTTGAGAATAATTCCGTTCAGAGATTTCTCTTCAATAGCGGTAGCCAATCTTTTGGAATTAGTAGTGGTTAAGTCATCACCTATAAGCCAAAGTTTATCTCCCCAAGTTTCATTTAAACTTCTAAAGCCTTCATAATCATTTTCAAAGTAAGAATCCTCTACTGATAAAAGTTGATAATGATTTAATAAATTATTGTAATAATCAGTTAATTCAGCTGTACTAAAATTATGATTAAAGAATTTGTAGGTATGAGTTTCTTGATTATAAAAACTATTGGCTGCAATATCTAAGCCAAAATCTAAAGTTGTAGTGGACTGAATTCCTTTTTTAACTGTGTTTAAAATCTCTAAACCCTTTTCGGGATCACTCTCAGGCACAACAAATCCCCCTTCGTCTCCTATAGCTACATCGGCATATTCTTTATTAACATATTGTTTTAAATGTTCCATGAAATTACGACACTCTTGGAGACTAATTTCGGCTGATTCCGTTCCGGGAATAAGAAAGTATTCTTGAAAGGGTAAATGAGTACCATTGGCCTTACCAGTATGTTCTCCACCGTTAATTAGATTAAACATGAGGTATGGTAAATGGAGCAGTTTATTTTCTCGGCCGCTTAAATTGGCAATAACTTGATAGAGTGGTAAATTTTCTTCTAAAGAAAATAAACGCCAAAAAGATAAACTGAGAGCTAGTAAAGTATTGGCCCCTAGAATATTCTTGGTTTCACTTCCATCTAAAGACAGTAAGTATTCATCAAATTCTAAAGGATCAACGAATTCTTTTTTAAGAATTTGTTCTTTTAAACCATCGATTATAGAAATGGCTTCGTCGGTATCTTTTGAGATTGCCTCGAAAGATCCTTTACTTTTACCACTGGGCACACTATCCTCAGCTTTAAATTTCGTCGTTGTTAAAACCACCTTTAAAGTATCTTCACCGCGTGAATCTTTAATTTTAGAAGCAAGTAATGAACTAATTTTCATAGAAAATCTATTTATTCTTACTCAAATCGGCAGCTACTTTAATTAAACTATCAGGATTAAGAGAAAGACTATCGATTTTTAAATTTTTGAGTAATCTAGCAAACTCAGGATAATCGGAAGGTGCTTGACCGCAAATACCTATATATTTTTTCTTACGTCTAGCTATTTGGATAAGTTTTGTAATTAAGCTAATAACAGCTTCGTTTCGTTCATCCCCTATCTTTGCCAAACTACCGTTATCCCTATCAAGTCCTAGGGTTAGCTGAGTTAAATCATTGGAACCAATACTGAAACCATCAAAAATCTTTAAGAATTCTTCGGCTAGAATAAAATTAGAAGGGATTTCTGCCATAACATAAATTCTGAAATCTTTCTGATTGGCTTTTAAATTATATTTTTCCATTATGGCTAATACTTTTTTAGCCTCTTCTAGGGTACGACAGAAAGGGATCATGGCATAAATATTTTTTAAGCCCATTTCATCTCTCACTTTTTTAAGTGCTTGCAACTCTAATTCAAAGGCGGGTTGGAATTTTGGATCGTAATAACGAGAAGCTCCTCTCCATCCTAACATAGGATTTTCTTCTTTGGGTTCAAAAAGGCTACCACCAATTAAGCTGGCATACTCATTAGTTTTAAAATCAGAAAAACGGAGAATAACTGTTTTGGGATAAAAAGCTGCTCCTATTTTAGCAATACCTTCGGCTAATTTATCTACATAAAAATCAGTTTTTTTAGAATAACCTATAGTCAAATTATCTATTTGAGCTTTTAAAGATTTGCTCGGCAGCGTAGAATAATTGATTAGTGCCAGAGGATGGATTTTAATATTTGAAGAAATAATAAATTCTTCTCTAGCTAAACCAACCCCGTCATTTTTGAGGAAAGAGTATTCAAAGGCTTCACTCGGGTTTCCAATATTAAGAGTAAGTTTTAAGGGCAGTTTTTTAGTCTGACTAATTTTGTATTCTTTGATTTGCCACTTAGTTTTCCCCTTCCAAACAAATCCTTCTCCGCCCCTAGAACAATCCACAGTTATTTTTTGACCAGTTTTAATTTTTTTACTGGCATTAGCTGTCCC
>JBAQYG010000022.1:0-2173 GCA_049299915.1 Minisyncoccia bacterium
CAAACGTGACCGTATTGACCCTTACCACCAGACTGTTTGATATATTTACCTTCGGCTTCGGCAATTCCTTTAATGGCTTCTTTATAGGCGACCTGGGGCTTGCCAGTATTTACCTCTACATTAAATTCTCTTTTCATACGATCAATTAGAATATCAAGATGAAGCTCACCCATTCCTGCAATAATAGTTTCCATAGTTTCCGAGTCAGTATGAATTTTGAAAGTAGGATCTTCTTCTGCTAATTTCTTAAGAGCTAATCCCATTTTGGCTGAATCATCTTTTGTCTTCGGTTCTATCTTCAGAGAAATAACAGGTTCTGGGAAAGTAATATTTTCTAGTACGATAGGGTGATCTGGGTCACATAAAGTATCTCCGGTAAAGGTATTTTTAAGACCAACTGTGGCCGCAATATCACCGGCATAAACATCGTCCATTTCAATTCTATCATTAGAATACATTCTCATGATACGACTAATTCTCTCCTTTTCTCCTTTACCAGCATTTAAAAGATAGTTTCCTTTTTGGAATGAACCTGAATAAACTCTAAAAAAAGTAAGAGTACCTACATAAGGGTCGGTAACAATTTTAAAAGCTAGAGCACTAAAGGGCTCTTCATCTGTAGGATTTCTAGTTATTTCGGTTTCAGTCTTAGGATCAGTTCCTACTATAGCGGGTAAATCTAGAGGCGATGGTAAATATTCAATGACGGCATCTAAAACTGGCTGTACACCTTTGTTTCTAAAAGATGAACCGCAAAAGACGGGATTAATTTTACAAGCAATGGTAGCTTTACGAGTAGCTGCTTTTAATTCTTCTATCGTAATTTCCTTACCTTCTAAATATTTTTCTAATAGTGTATCATCTTCTCCGGAGACCATTTCCAGTAAACGAGCTCGCCATTTATCTGCATCTGCCTTTAAATCGGTAGGAATCTCGCCATATTCTATAATCTCTCCTTTCTCACCCTTAAAATACATGGCTTTCATAGTAAGGAGGTCTATTACTCCTTCCAACTTATCTTCTGCACCTATAGGAAAATTAAAAAGAATGGCATTCTTAGAAAGTCTTTCTAAAATGGAATTATAATCAAAAAGATAATTGGCCCCCGTTCTATCCATTTTATTTATAAAACAGATACGAGGGACATTAAATTTATCAGCTTGATGCCAAACTGTTTCTGATTGAGGTTCTACTCCAGCTACTCCATCAAAAACAACTACGGCGCCATCTAAGACACGCAACGAACGCTGTACCTCAGCGGTAAAATCTATATGCCCAGGAGTATCAATAATATTGATTTTGTATTTGTTACTCTGTTCTTGGGCTACATAAGTTGGAGTCCAATAACAAGTAACAGCTGCGGAAGTAATAGTAATTCCACGCTCTCTTTCTTGGACCATCCAGTCAGTGGTAGTATTTCCATCATCAATATTACCTATCTTGTGAGATAAGCCAGTATAATAAAGGATTCTTTCGGTGGTAGTCGTTTTGCCCGCATCAATATGGGCAATAATACCGATATTCCTCGTCTTTTCCATTGGGTATTCTCGTGGCATAGAAACAAATAAATTTAAATCAAAATAAATAAAAAGCTAATTAAAACCGCTAAGCTGAATAAGGAAAACTGGCTTTAGCGGTTTAGAGATTATTGAGCAAAGTGGGCAAAAGCACGATTGGCTTCAGCCATTCTCTGGGTATCATTTTTCTTCCTAACCGCATTCCCTTCTTCTTTAGAGGCAGCAATAATTTCTGCAGCTAATTTTTGAGCCATGGGCTGACCCTTCTTGCTACGACTAGCTTCTAGAATCCATCTAAAAGCTAAAGCAATTTTTCTTTCTGGTCTTACGGGAAAAGGAATTTGATAATTGGCTCCTCCAATTCTTTGAGTTTTAATTTCCAAAGCTGGTTCAACATTGGCCATAGCCAATTTGAAAACTTCTAAGGGATCTTGTTTGGTTTCCTCCCCGATAATATCAAAGGCTGCATAAACAATTCTGCTAGCAATGCTCTTTTCGCCATTGTGCATTACATAATTAATCAGCTTAGAAACTTCTAAGTCGTTATATCTAACGTCTGGTTCTCTATGTTTAGGATGTTTAATTGGTGTACGCATAAAAATCTATAATTCAAATCTTATTTTTTTTCAGTAGGCTTTTTGCGGCCATATTTACTC
>JBAQYG010000023.1:0-10286 GCA_049299915.1 Minisyncoccia bacterium
AATCTTTCCAATTTTCTTCGACAATAGAAGCAAAACCATAAAGCATTATTGGTGCCAAACCAGTACATACAATCCACCAAAGATTACTGCTATTATCCTGAGAGAGCCAAATGATAACTCCTACAATTATAGCTACAATAAATCCTAAGACTGGACCAAAATACATCCATCCGGAAATTTCTTTTATTGCATAGGCTTCTTTGGTTTTTCTTTTTTCTTCTACAGCTAACCAGTGAAGCCTTTTTGTGTTTTCCAATATTTCTCTTTCATGCTCTGCATTAGTTATCATAATATATTTTTATAATATAATTAAGATTTTCACTGTATGGTTTTATAATTTCTATAAATAGTGATTATTTTCCAGCAAAACTCATTCAATAATATTATTACAAGATTTCTATATTTTCGAGTAGATGCATAGCTAAGCTGCTTAAGCTCAAGTATTCATAAGCTCTTATAGGGTCATCTATTTTTGCATCAGATGTATGACTTTTTTCGTTACGAAAACAATCTATGGCCATTGTTAGAAACTTTACCGCCGCGTTAAAATCATTATCCACGTTTGGAGCGGCAGCTCCTCTTATATGTAATTTGCCTTTCCCAAATGCCTCTGAACCAGTTTCATAGCCAGTCAATTGTCTCAATCTATCTCGTACAACCTTGAAACTCTTTTCAACTGCTTCGGCATATTCTCCTTTAATATATAAAGAATTAGTTTTGCTATAAATCTCTAAATTTAGAGATGATAATTTTTTTGACAGTGGAAAAGGTATTGTAGTGCCGCCCTCTTGTTTCATTTCAAGTTGTCTTAATAATCTGTCTATCAAAATTAGAAACTTGTTTGTTGCCTCACATAAACTCTTTGCTTCAATCGCAATGCCTTCACAATATAACCAGGAAGGGATGCAAGTACCCTGGCTCAAAGCTTCCGTATCTCGTGACATCATTGTTTTAGGTAATCTGTTAAGAATAAATTCATCTTTGGTTACTCCGAATTCATAACTTTCTATTTGGGCATATAGGCTTTTTTCTTTTACCGTATTCTTATCAAAAGTAAACGATGAAAAGGCTATTATGATTTCATTTTTTAGTTCCTGAATGTCTGTGCGCAATATGGCAATTTTAGTTTTTAAATTATCTATTGAAAAATCGGTACCTACCAGTCTATTAATCTTTAATAAGACTTCTTCTGGCTGTTTCTCTTCCCATCCAGCGGGAATTCCGTTTATGTCTCCCCATTCACTACTAAAACGTTCATTAATTGATGGAGATTTGAAATCATGAAAATACATTTTACCGTGCCAACCTGCGAATGAACCACTCCATGTTCGTTCAATTTTTCCGCAAGCCCCTTGTAACTTCTCGCTTATTATCGGTAGCCTTTCCAAATCTGAAACATATTTAGTCTTAAATTTTGTTATCAGAGTTTTGGTTGCTTTTGTTATAAACATAAAGTAAGTTCAGTTATTTATAAGTGGGCGGTATAGGATTCGAACCTATGACCCCTGCAATGTGAATGCAATGCTCTACCGCTGAGCTAACCGCCCATTCATTTCAAATTCCTATACCCCTTTAGTTATTTTTCTAAAGACGGTTAATAAGGGTTTTGTTTGGCCATTCTAAAATGTCTCGAATGAATACATCCCCCATTTCTTTCCTTTCTACAAATTCTCCTGTATTCATTACTGTATAGTTTATTTCTTTCCCAATGCTAGCTTCTAAATCGCTGATAACCGTTTGTATTTTTTTCTCTTTTAATTTATTCCCAACTAATAATAGATCCACTCGTGATTTAGGATTATTAATAAGACAACCGGCTATGATGACCAATTTGACTTGGCCTGTTTTAGAAAGTTGATTGGACAAATCTGCTTGGCCAAAGCCGGAAGATTGACCAATGATATTCCCCAACTCTCGCAGAAACAAAAAGCTTTCGTTGACAATATAAACTGTTACAGACTTTTTAGGAACAACTGCGATTCTTTTGTTTTTACCCTTTTTCGATTTCTTATTTTTTGCGGGAGAACTTTTAACCACAGAATAACGCTTAGTTTCTTTGAGAAGTCCTAAGTTTTTTAGTTTTTTTATTTCACTATTTAAAGTAACTCTTTTTATCTTGAGAGTTTTTTGCAGTTCGCTTAAAGAAACATTCGTTTGGTCGTGATTAAGAAAAAAACGAAGAATTTTGACCTTGTCTTTAGAACCAAATAAATCTTCTAAATCTATGGGCATAGTTTCTATCTATTTATATTTTAGTAAGTGTGTCGAAAAATAATCAAAATCGTCGGTATCACTCACCTACTGTATTGTAACCTGTTTAATCATTTTTTTCAATTTAAAAACACTCCTTGTAATTAGGAGTGTTTTTATCAGAAAAGCTCTTATTTAAGATCTACTGTAGCACCGGCTTCCTCTAATTTCTTTTTGATTTCTTCGGCTTCGGCTACGGCAATATTTTCTTTGACGGCTTTAGGGGCAGCATCAACGATTGCTTTAGCTTCTTGAAGTCCTAAGCCAGTAATCTCTCTGATGGCTTTAATTACTTGAATCTTGCTTTCACCACCTTCTTTCAAAACTACGGAAACTGTAGCTTTGGCTTGGTCTCCTTCACCAGCTTCGGCAGCAGCGGGAGCAGCTCCAGCTACCATTTGAGGAGCAGCACTAACACCAAATTTCTCTTCTAATACTTTTACCAATTCTGCCATTTCTAAAACGGTTAATTTTTCCAGTTTAGAAACGATATCTTGGAATTTTTCTGGAACGATGACTTCTTTTTGTTCGTCAGCCATATTTTTATATATAATTAATTTAATTAATAACGACTTAATTAGGCACTTTTTTCACTCATGGCACGTAAAACATTAACTAATTTGGAAGCATTGCCATTTAAAACATAAACGAAATTTTGAGTAGGACCATTCATGGTCATAAGCAATTGAGACTGTAAGACTTTTAAAGGAGGTAATTTAGACAGAGCCAGCACCTGCTCCCCTGTATAGAACTGACCTTCGACCCAACCACTTAATACTTTCAAACTTTGGCTTTTTCTTCCAAAATCAACTAAAGCTTTTGCAACGGACACGACTTCAGAATATGCTAAACCAACAGCCATTGGGCCAGAAGGATCAAAATGGGCAACATTTTTATCTTGGGCTTTTAAGGCTTTCTGAGTTAACGTTTTTTTGGCAACTTTAAATTCTCCATTAAGAGGTATTAAGTTCTTTTTAAGACCGTTAATATCAGAGGTTTTGGTTTTACCAAAATCAAGAAAAAATATTCCCTTAGCTTTGGATAATTTTTCACCTAACTCTTTTAGCACTTCTGATTTTTCTTCTCGAGTAAGCATAAAATTTTTATGAATTAAAAAAATCTGTGATTCCACAGATCGACCTGAACGCTTGAGTTTTAAAACTCTCATGCGCTCCCTCGTCAGGCTTTACCCTTTTGGTACCTGATGTCTATGGAAAACTTGTATTATAGTAACAAAAACAACAAAAACAGTCAAGAATACTGGAGCTGATGGTCGGACTTGAACCGACGACCCACGCTTTACGAAAGCGTTGCTCTACCAACTGAGCTACATCAGCCTGTAATGCTTCATAAAATCTACTTGAGCGGGCGACCAGATTCGAACTGGCGGTCTTTTCCTTGGGAAGGAAACGTGTTACCGCTACACTACGCCCGCTTAACAACCGCAGCATTATAGCCAAAAAGGGTTAAAAAGTATAGAATTCTAATTCTTTTTAAAAAACCAACTTTTAATTCTTTCCCATAAGGCCATAGAATAATTTTTGCTATCTGCTTTAGTAGTAGTGGTTTCTGAAACCAAAATTACTCCCTCCCCTTCCTTTTTCATATTAAGCTCGAGACGAGCCGAAGCTTCCATTTTTGCCTCTTCTTCCGATGCTTTTATTTGGCTCTCTAAGATCTCTGCATTATCCAACATATTATCTTTTTGTCTAAGGAGTTTCCCTTTTTCTCTTTGCAAAAAAAGATAGTTTTGAACTACTGGATTATACAAACGATAAAGGGTTATACCAACTAAAACAATTATAGTTAGAACAACTATTTTCCTCGCCCAAAATTTAAATTTAAAAAACCAGCTCATTATATTTTACATTTGATTATTTTTCTTTAAAATCTTGAGAAATGTTTCTGGACTTAAATGCAAATCAGCCATTGATTGTGTCTTTTTCTTACCTTTGGCTTGTTTCTTCCATAATTTCATTTTACGACTTCTATCTCCACCGTACAAATAATCGGTAACGTCTTTGCGCATAGCGGCAATAGTTTCTCTAGCAATAATTCTTCCCATACCCTCTACTTGAATAGCAATCGTATATAATTCTCTAGGTATAATTTCTTTTAAATTAATAGCTAGTTGGCGGCTTTCTCGCTCTATATTAAAAATAGGGGCTACTTGGCAAAGACTAGGAAATAACTTACCAGCTAACCTTACTTTAAGAAGTGTCACTTGGGCTACTTGATAATCTATGATTTCGTAGCTGAGAGAGGCGAATCCCTGAGAAGCAGATTTAAGCTTATCATAAAGATCTTTGATTAATTCACTGAGAGGCATCTCATAATTTACTATTACAGTCGACTCCCCCACTGTTTTGGAAGTAACTAAAGTACTATTACGAATACTATTAAAAAGACTTAAGACAGGGGGAAAAAATGAAGTGGGTACGATAACCTCGATTCTAACCATGGGCTCTTCTACATATTCAATATATTGGTCTTCTGGCCATTCGGCTGGATTAGAAACAAAGACTTCTTTTTTACTGATCAAATGAACCTTATAATTCACATTAGGAGAAGTGGTAACTAATTGTAGATTGTATTCGGTAGTTAACCTCTCTTGAGTAATTTCCAAATGTAAAAGTCCTAAAAATCCCAAACGAAAACCCCTACCCAAGGCTTCCGAACTATCTGGTTCGTAAAATAAAGAGGAATCATTTAACTTGAGTCTTAAGATTGCTTCTCTAAACTCTTCGAATTTATTTTGATCTACTGGATAAAAACCAGCAAAAACAACTGATTGAGGTTCTTTGTATCCTGGAAGAGAGGTAACCCCTTTAGCTAAACCATCTATATCTGTAATAGTGTCACCAATGGTTACAACCGATGAATCCTTAAGTCCTGTAGCTATATAACCTATATCTTTGGCTTCTAGAAGATTTTCGGCTGTTAGCTCTGGTTTAAAGTAGCCATTTTCTATAATTTGCACTGTTCTCTGCTTGGCAATGAAATGAAGCTTAGCCCTACCCGTGATACTACCATCAATGACTCGGACATAAGCTATTACTCCCCTAAAAGAATCGTAAACTGAATCAAATACTAGAGCTTTAAATGGTTTTTTAGAGTCTCCTTGAGGTTCAGGAATATCATTTATAATACGTTCTACTAGAGCGTCTATTCCTATACCAGTTTTTGCAGAAATCAATAGAATGCTCTCGGGATCAACCTCTAAAAGTGTAGCTAATTCAAGTCGATGAGTATCTATATCTGCTCCTGGTAAATCTATTTTATTAATAGCTCCAATAATTGTTAAACCCTGCTTCTTGGCCAAATTAAGATTCCCTACTGTTTGGGCTTGAATACCCTGAGTAGCATCTACTAAAAGGATGGCTCCTTCTACGGCTGCTAAAGATCGAGAAACTTCATAAGTAAAATCGACGTGGCCTGGTGTATCGATAAGATTAAAGGTACAGTGCTTACCATTATGTTCGAAATCCATACGAACTGGCTGAAGCTTAATGGTGATACCACGCTCTCTTTCTAAACTCATCTGATCGAGATGTTGGGTTTTTAATTTATCTTTCTTAATTGTACCCGTATACTCTAAAAGTCTATCGGCCAAAGTTGATTTGCCATGATCAACGTGAGCTATGATAGCAAAATTACGAACGAGCATTTGAGAATCTTTTTTATTATTTTCTGACATTAGTAGATAAGAATTAACGGGTCTTAAGAAAACGCAAAGCTATTTTTCTAATCACTGACGTTTCTTCTATTTTCATTAAATGAGCTTCAATATATAAAACTAAAATAAAGATAATAGAAACAAGTAGAGACTGCCCTAAAACACCTCGAACTTTTGCTTCATTAAACCATGAACTCGTAAGCCTCAAAGAGGCTAGGCTTATTAAACAGGCCCCTAGGGTTATAAGAATATATTGAAATGTTTTATAAAGCAAAGACTTCCAGGCTACTTTTTTTAAAAAAGGTAAAAGAAGAATAAGAAGAATGAAAAAATATAAAATATTAGTAATGACGAATGCCCAGGCTAGGCCTAAAATACCATTGGTTTTAGCTAGTGAGTTTGCTAAAAATATGCCGACCGAATAAGTTGCTAAGCTGGCAAACAGTGGTCGATTACTTTTGTCGCAAGCAAAAAAAGTACGAATTAGTAAATTGTGTAGGGCCTGAAAAATTAAACCTATAAGAAAAATAAAAAGAATATTGGCAGTCAGATTAGTTGCTTCCCAACTAAATTTTCCATACCCCAGAAGAAGTCTAACTATGGGATATCTTAAAACAAAAAATAAACCAGTAATAGGAACCATTAAAAATAAGCTCTGTTTTAAAGTTTTCTCAAAAACATCTGAAAAACCTTCTTCATTTTGTTCGTTATAAAGTTTAGCTAAAATAGGAAAACTAGAAACAATCAACGACAAGGCTATTACAACCTGGGGTAAGCTTTGAATATTATTAGCTAAATTAAAAGCAGCCAAATGCCCGGCAGGTAATTTAGAGGCTATAGCCACTACGATAAACATGTATACCTGGTAGAGAATAATGCTCATAGATCTTGGTATCATGAGCTTTACTATTTTTTGCAGTCCAGATCGAACCTTTTTGTATTCAAATCCCCAGTGGTACCCAAGCTCCTTCATGGCTAAGACCCTAACTAAAAGACTTAAAAAAGCGCCTAAAATTACTCCCAAAGTAAGCCCTACAAGGCCATATTTGGGTAGCAGAAAAATAATTCCTAAAATAATACCAACATTATAAAGAATAGGAGCTAGAGAATCAGCTAAAAATAATCTGTAAACTTCCAGAACGGCACTATAAATGCTCGAAAGCCCTAGAAGAATGGGCTGAAGCATTAAAATTCTCATCATTAGAACCGTTTGAGCTAATTCCTGGATATTAAACCCGGGGAAAAAAATACGACAAAGGTATGGAGCAAAAATAACTACTAAAATACCACAAACAAATAAAAATGCTCCTAGCCAAAAACAGAGACCATTAGTAAGCTGCCAGCCTTCCTCTTTGTCTTTTTTTAAATAAGCGGTTAATACGGGTATAAAACCAACTGTGATAGCTCCATAAACAAAGATATTATAGAAAAAATCTGGTACTCTGAAAGAGGCATAATAAATATCGAGCGATCGAGACAATCCTAAACTGCTAGCTAAAAGCGCATCTCTAAATACTCCCAAAAGACTACTCGTAAGAGCGGCTACGGCTATAAGAATGGCAGCGCCCGTGAGACCTTCTTGGCCTGACTTTAAAAGATGAAAATTCAATTTAATCATGATTTAATCGAATAAGTAGATCTTTGTTTAGTAGGATACTTTTTTCTAAGTAAGATACAATCTCTTCAGAAGAGAGAATGCCTGATCCTTTTAATTGTAAATAAAAATTAGTGCCTATCTGAGGAATAATCTTGAATTCATTTACGCTTGAAGGTAAAAATAATTCAACTTTAATAATTTTAGTTTGACCCGCTTTAATCTTTGACCAACCCGACAACACAGTTTTATCCCCTTCTTGTAAAAGACAATAATTATTTTGATTAGTACAATCTTTTTGTTTCTCCCAATTCTCTATTAGTGGATCTAG
The DNA here is from genome assembly GCA_049299915.1 of Minisyncoccia bacterium. GTDB lineage: Bacteria > Patescibacteriota > Minisyncoccia > UBA6257 > JAVHQB01 > JAVHQB01. Next base: position 7,852 of record JBAQYG010000023.1, read on the forward strand.
GGAAAATTTCTTAACCGTATAATTAATAGGATCGCTGGGAATAAGATATTTATCCAAACCACTTACACTTGAAATACTAATATTTTTAGGCACATACAAGCGAATAAAATCAACAAAAGAATTCTGGTTTTGATTCGTCAAACTAATTACCCATTCCATATTATACCCTTCTGCCACTTTATTAAGAGTAACTTTGGCAGAAGTTTTCAAATTTAGAGAACTAAGATTTGCTATAGGAGTATTCAAATCACTATGGGTAAACATAAAAGTTGGGGTATCTTCTATTGGATTTAAGTCTTTAGCCAAATTGGCTTGTTTCCATGGTAGAAAATAAACATTATTTGAACCAATACCACTGCCACTGCTTACATAAGCCTGTAAAATTGAGAGCCATTCCTTACCTTGTAAATTTTTTAAATTCTGAGGGAGAGAATCGTTTACAAAACTTAAATAATCTTCAGCCAATGGGCCAGAAGATAAGCGGTAAGATTTAAGACTATTTTCCAAATAATCATTAAGATTGGTAACTGTTTGATGCTCTAAGGCAATATTACCAAGATATCCATTTAGGGGTTTAACATCTTTAACATTAAAAATGACTAAAGCATCTGGGTCAAAAAGTGCCCCTGCCCCACTTTGTTTCCATAAAGTCGTAAAACTTTGGGCAAAAAGATTTAAATCCCCAAACCAATTAGATTGTCTGAGACCCCAATTGGTGTTAATCAGTTGTAATTCTTTGGGCGGAATAATCTTGCTGCTAATTTGATTATCTAAACTACTGGCATTATAAGCTCGCCAATATTTAATCTGCCAATTAGAAATAGAAGCGGTTATTACTCCAGCAACCTCCCCTCCTAATGGTCTAGCCTGATTAATATCATTAAGGATAAAAAGATAATTAATTGGCTGTGAATTACCAAAAAGTTTATTAATTGTATTGAGTTTAATAAACGAATCTTGCCATCCCTTCATGGATATTATAGATTCCGGTGATTTATTTAAAAGGATAATATCATCCACTTCACTAAGTAATTGTGGGTATAAATCTTTCCATGTAGAATTTACTTGACCGTCTAAATCAAAGACTTTACCTTCGGACAGTTGGCTTAGGGTTTGGGCTAGGTCTTTTAAATTATAATAGAGACTAATTTCTTTTTTTTGTCCAACAATGGGAATATATTTTACCAGTGTTTCTAATTTTTTATCTAGAAAATTAACTGTTGAAAAAGACGCCTTTAGAGAATCAATTTTCAAAATAGCATCGTCCCAATGAAAAGTATTTAAATCATTACCTATTTCTGGTAATAAATTAATAATATTAGAATATTCTTTTTCTATTCGACTAATTTTTACAATAGAAAGGCTTGCTAGGGTAATTAGAACGAGAGCTATGGGAACTAACCAAAATAACCATTTTTTATGGTAAGAAGAATTGCGCCTTTTGTGTTTAGGGCTTAATTTGGGCCTTAAATCAATAATGTTTAAAGAAGGATTGCCCATAAAATAGTATTCTGAAACTGAAAATCTTAATTAGTTTAGCAGCTGTTGTTTATAAAAACAAATAATCCTTCAGTAGAGTGTCTTTTGATTACTCTTAAACAAAAAATCGGCCTTTAGGGCAGATCTTTTGATACCGATATTATAAGCCGAATTCTGTATTGGGCAAACATCTATCTAGCCCCGAAATCGCTTTCAGGGTCAAGCGAGCTACTTGTCTCGTGATTTGACCGCCAGAGGCGGCCAAACCTCGGTTGCTCTTGCATCAGGATTAACATCTTTGCAGATATTAATGGTCACTTAGTGACCTGGGGTTTGCCACTAAACGAAATTACTTCCGTCTAGAAGACCGTTTAACGGCCTACTTTTCACCTTTTTCCTCATTCTTTTACAAACAAGGATAGTATAGTCTCTGTGGTACTTTCCCTATATTAATGTCTGTTTACAGGCATTAACACGGTTGCTGTTGGCAACCACCCTTTTTGAGATGTTCGGACTTTCCTCCAAGAGAAATCCCTTGGCGTTTGCCAGTATCGGTTCCTTATTAAAACACAAACTATTTTTTCAAGCAAGTCTTAAGTTTTAAACTTCTAGTTTGAGCTAAAATAGCAGATTGTATTTCATGAGCTATTTTATCGTTTAAATAAGCTATACGTACTGTTTTTTCTTTTAAATTGGGCTCTGATTCACTCAATCCAACAAGAGTTATAAAAATTGTATTTATACCTAAAAAGTGACCACCCAATGTTTTTGTAATAGTCACCTCTTTAATCTTATTAAAAGGTATTCCTATTTTAGTCTGGAAGATTAGACCGTAAAAATGATTCAAACCGCTATTGAATATTTCTACGCCATAATGAAGATACTCTAAATAAGCTACAATTAGAGCCAATGCGATAATAATAAGAATCGGCCAAAAAGGAATTGGAATAATATTA
>JBAQYG010000024.1:0-33407 GCA_049299915.1 Minisyncoccia bacterium
ATCACTCAGGTCTGCACTCCAGGCACAACTAATTACTGTACTACCTCCGAAAACTGTGGTGGCACCAAAACCTGTAATGCCTACGGCACTGGTTGGGGTTCTTGTATAGATACTCCTAATGATAATTGTCCTATTGCTCAAGTTTGTGCTCCAGGTACAACCAGTTATTGTACTACTTCAGAAAGTTGTGGTGGCACTAAAACTTGTAATAGTTTTGGCTCTGCCTGGGGGTCCTGTATAGATATTCCGAATGATAATTGTCCTGTAACTCAAGTTTGTAATCCAGGCACAACTAATTACTGTACTACCTCCGAAAACTGTGGTGGCACCAAAACCTGTAATGCCTACGGCACTGGTTGGGGTTCTTGTATAGATACTCCTAATGATAATTGTCCTGTAACTCAGATCTGTAATCCTGGCACAATTAATTCCTGTACCACTTCGGAGAATTGCAATGGTACCAAGACTTGTAATAGTTATGGTACTTCTTGGGGTGCTTGCGTAGATACTCCTAACGATAATTGCCCTAATACTCAAGTTTGTGCTCCAGGTACAACCAACTACTGTACTACTTCCGAGAATTGTGGTGGCACAAAAACTTGTAACACTTCTGGTTCCGCTTGGGGTTCTTGTATAGATACTCCTAATGACAGTTGTCCTAATACTATCCAAGTTCCTGTAGTTACTTTAACAGCCACTTCACCTATTACTACTGGTAGCGCTACTAATTTGTCTTGGTATACCTCCAATTACCCTACTTCTTGTATAGCTACAAGTTCTAATGGTTATTGGACTGGATCTAAAAATATTTCTAGTGGTAATGAAAGTGTTACCCTTGCCAATATTGGCAATTATACCTTTACTATTACCTGCTCTAATAGCGCGGGTCAGTCTAGTGATAATAAGACTGTGGTAGTAAATAATACTGTTCAGAATGTCACGGTTAGCCTAACCGCTTCCCCCACTTCTATCAGCTCTGGCCAATCCTCTACTTTAAATTGGTATTCTAACAATGCTAATTATTGTACAGCTTCCGGCTCTTGGAGTGGTAGTAAAAATACTTCTGGCTCTCAAGTAGTTTATCCAACTGATACCAACAATAATTATTCTATTACTTGTTACGGCAATGGCGGCCAAGCTAGTGATAACGAAAATGTTTATGTAAGCTCTATTAATAATCAATTACCTACCGTTACCCTTACTGCCAATCCTACTTATATAACTACTGGCCAAAACTCTACTTTAACTTGGTATGTTTCTAATGCCAATTATTGTACAGCTTCTGGCGATTGGAGTGGAAACAAAAGTGCTTATAATGGTTCTGAAACTGTTTACCCAATCAAAGGTACTAACTATTATTCTATAGTTTGTACTAATAATTATGGCAGCACTTCTGCTAGCGCCAATGTTAATGTGACCGTTCTTCCCCCTATATATTCTACGGCTTCATTTTCTAAGACTGGACGTAATTTATCTGCTGGAGAAAGATACTATACAGATAATATTTCTGTAGCCAGTGGTGATGTAGTAGAATTCTATGTGGAAATAAATGTTAACAACTCTAATGGAGCCACTAACATAATTGTTACTGATCCCTTACCTTACAATCTGATTTATATAAAAGGAACGACTAGAGTAAATGGAGTTTCCGTTGCCGATGGTATTACTGGGGCAGGCCTTTATTTAGGTAATTTGTCTCAAGGTACAATTAAAACAATTACGTTCCAAGCCTTAACTAGAACTGCTAATTACGGCACTATCGTAGTCAATACCGCTCAATTAAGAGCTGACAATATCTCTGCTTTAAACGATGGAGCTAATGTTAATTATAATAAAGGAGTGGTATTAGGTGCTGAAACCGTAGACACTGGTCCTTCAGAAGTAATCTTTATCTCTCTTCTAGTTGCTCTAGCTTGCACTGGCTTAGTGATTTATTCTTACAACAAGAACGCTAAGTTCCAATCCTTATTTGAAGACGCTAAAGCTAAAATTGTGAATTCTAAGATTGCTCACTGGCAGCTCTAAAAATAAAAGCCAGATTTAAAAAACCATCCGTTAAGGGTGGTTTTTTAGTCGTTTTCTATTGCGTGTGAAACATGTTTCACAAAGTGTTTCACGTGAAACATATATAGGCAGGAAATAATTTCGTCCATGCTTAATGGGAACACGCAATTCCGGAGACTTTAAGATTGATGAGTTGATTCTATTGTATTCAAAATTGAGCATATACGCACTTTTTTATGGTAGCTCTTGACATGGTTTTATAATTTGCTATTATGATACCTACCCCCCAGGTATATTAATAAATTAAATCTATGATAGAACAAAACAAAAAGGATAAAATCCTTATCGCTTTTAAAAAGGCTTCGAGTTCGCTTTTAAAGATCACTGATATGGTAGAGCATGACCATTACTGCATTGATGTCATGCAACAGAATCTCGCTGTTATAGGGCTTCTACGGTCTGCTCATGAAACCCTGATGGCTAATCATTTGAACACGTGTTTTAAATCCGCTATGGCTACTAATGATTCTAAGAAACAAAAACAAATGATAGAAGAAATTTTAAAGGTAACAAACTTATATAATAAATAATATGGAATTACCAGAAAAGAATTGCTGCGTGGTTATCAAAGATAAGAAAAATAAAGGAGTTGTAGCTGGTATATTATACGGCCTTATCCCCCACACTTTCTGCATAGCCTTTATCATATTTTCTATCATCGGCTCCGTTGTGGCAACCACATTTTTAAAGAAATTTCTGTTAATCCCTTACTTTTTTCAACTGTTAGTTATTGTTTCTTTATTATTAGCTACGATTTCATCTGCGATTTATTTGAAAAGAGCTGGCTGTTTGTGTGCTGCGGGCATAAAAAAAGAAAAGAAATATCTAGCAACCCTGTATTCTTCAACATTATTAATTAATTTATTAATGTTCCTTGTAGTCTTTCCCGTTTTAGCTAATACAAATTCAGCCAATACCATCAACGTTGCAAAATATCCAGCCAGTTTATCCATGGCAGTTCAGATACCATGTTCTGGACATGCACCCTTAATAATAGATGAACTTAAAAAAAATAGTGGTGTAGGTTCTGTAAAATTCAGATTACCAAATATCTTTGATGTACAATACGATTCAAGTATAACCTCTAAAGAAGAAATTATCTCATCGGAGGTATTTAAAACGTATAAGACTGTATTACAGTAAAAAGGTCGAAAAAACTCATTTACTTAATAATTCTTCGTCGCGAAAAGATTATTAAATCATTTGAGTAATAATTATAAAAATAAAATAAACTATGGAAGATAAAAATAATCAAACCGTGGATTGTGAATGCAAGTGTGACTGTGGCTCTGATTGTAAATGCAAATGCGGGGATAAATGTGAGTGCATGCCCAATTGTAAATGTGGGTGCGGAGAAAAGTGCAAATGTGGACCTGATTGTAAATGCGGATGCAATAAATAATTTGAATATCTGATTCATCAAAGTTTTGAGATATTAACCAAAAACCATCAAATATTTGATGGTTTTTTGTTCTCGTCTATTTTTGTGCGTTGGATGCTTGTCCCCTATTTAATTGGGGTGGCTGACCAGATTCGAACTGGCAACCCCCGCTTCCACAGAGCGGAGCTCTAACCAATTGAGCTACAGCCACCATACTCGCCTAACCTACTTTTCAAGAGAAATGATATGAACAGGGCAAACAGACTCAGCATCTCTTAAACTTTGCTCGTCTTCTGGGGAAACGGAAGTATCTAATTCATAGTCTCCGGTTTTAGAATTCTTAAGAGACCCTTTTAGATGAGCCAGGCCATTATCATCGCTTTCAAAGTACTTTTCACATGCAGTCGCACAGGCTAAACAACCCATGCACCTATCTTTTTTGTGGGTAATTTTCATGTTTTTAAAAGTGGTATATCTTAGCAAAAAACTACTGGGGAAACAAGTAAGAATTATGGTTGCAGAATATCTTTTATATTCCCATCGATGGAAATTATAACAGAATCTACACCCGGAAGATCCATTAAGGTTTTGGTAATTTGAGTTCTTATAGCAGAGACTCTACAAGAGCCACCTATCCCTGCTTGTAATTGGTTGTCAAAATCTACAGTTAGTTCTCCGTCAACTAGATTAGTCTTATTAATTTTAACATTAACGGGTAATGAAGTACTGTAGTTATCAGTTATTTCTGTTTGATTGGGACCGAAAAGAAGTTGTTCCAAAACTAAACGTACGGTACGATCGAAATCGTCGTTTATAATCAATTTTCTCTCAACGGGAAAAACTTTGTTACAACTGATTTCTGGATCTAATTTATTATTGTTAAAATAAATTTTAACAGTTTCTTCTACACCATTCATGGTAGTAGTGGGTCCGCCAGATACCTTTGTAGTACTCGTAAAAGGTTTAGAAAATATAAGGGGGACCGAAACCTTATTAACCTCTAAACCATCTTTGGCTGAATACTCAAATACTTCTAAGATTAAACTGGCTTTATCGTTGATATCTGTTGCGGCCTCACCCAAGGAAATTGCGTGGTTGATTTCGCCATATTGTCCCAACTCCCCTGTTTTAGTCATAAAAGATTTCTCGAAATAAAGAGTATTTGATACAGCATCTTTAAGTCTGATAGAGAAGGTATTTTCAAACACTCGAGCAAAACCTTTTACTATAAAATAGTTACTAATCTTGGTACCGCTAGTAGGGCTATAAATTAAAATATTGGGTTGGTCTACTATTTTTATAGAATTAGGCAATATAATATTGTCATTTTGGATTTCACCTTGAACCTCTATAGTGAATCCTTTGTAAATATCTTTAAAGGCTATTTCTTTACTATCTACATCCAAGAACTTTGTAGTGCTTACTGTTGCCAATGAATAAGTTTGATTTTTAGCATCTACAATGGTAATTACTTTGGCCGAGGCAGCTATTTCAGTCACAAGCCCAGTAATATTTTTAGGAGTATTATCAACTACTCCAGGATGAGTTTTCCTGTAAAAATTAAATCCTAAAATACTACCAAACAAGACTATGGCTGACAAAAAGGTAATAATAATTTCCTTGGAATATTTTTGCATCATGATAATAAATATCGTTATGCCTATATGATAACATAAAACTAACTCAAAATCATGATAAAATTATTTTAATCCCCTTCTCTTTATTTTAAGCTTTCTTTATGGTAGATTGGGAGCAGGCGCAAATATGAATTTGAATATGATTCGAGTAAGAAAATGTTCTTTCGTATCCTAATGTTCAAAATTTGTCCCCATAGCTCAACGGATAGAGCAACAGCCTTCTAAGCTGTGGATGAGGGTTCGATTCCTTCTGGGGACACTAGGAGACCTTATTGAGAGTTTCGGGGTGTGGTGCAATGGTTAACATGCGTGCTTTGGGAGCACGAGATTCCGGGTTCGAGTCCCGGCACCCCGACCAAATGGGCTCATAGTATAGTTGGTAGTACACCGCATTCGCATTGCGGAGACGCGAGTTCGACTCTCGCTGGGTCCACAAAAACACATGAAGCTACTTTAAGGGTAGCTTTTATTATGGTAATATAGATGAAATTATGATTAATACGAGCAAAAACCTCGAAATAATAGAAACCGATAACGAATTTTCTTATACCCAAGCTATTAGCGGTGATTTTTTCGCTCCTTTTGCTAATTCATGGTCTTATGGTAAGTGGCAAAAGTTCACTGGGAAACAAGTGAAAAATTATATCGTCTCTTCTGGACAAGAAATACTAGGTGGTTTTCAAATTGTTAGATATTCCCTACCCCTACACCTCAACTACTTATATATATCCCATGGACCTGTTTTAAAAAGGAAGCTTGCTAAAAGCCAGGAAAATGAACTACTTAGTTTTTTAAAAAAATTGGCTATAAAGGAACATTCTATTTTTATAAGGATAGATCCTTGGCCTGAAACATTAAATAATCAAACAGATAAAAGTTGGCGAATCGCTCCTTCTTATAGTTACCACGGAACATATACTCAACCGCGTTTTGAATGGGTGTTAGATATATTTAGTAGTGAGAAGGAATTACTTTCTAAAATGCATCCGCACTCTCGCTATAATATAAAGTTGGCTGAAAAGAAAGGTGTAAAAATTATAAAAGTTTCCAAAGACCAATTGGAAAACTATTTTGAAATATTTTACAGCCTTCTTCTAGAAACAGCCAAACGAAATCATTTTAACTTACATCCCAAAGATTATTACGCTTACTTATTTCAAAAATCTCCAGACACAATAGAATTATTCTTAGCTGAATATAATAATGACTATTTAGCGGCAGATTTAATCTATTACGAAGGTAATGTGGCTAATTGGCTTTTTGGAGGGTCCAGTAATAATTATAGAAACTTGGGACCCACTTTTTTACTTCAGTGGCGCTCAATATTGAGCGCTAAAGAAAAGGGGTATAAATATTATTCTTTTGGAGGAATTTATAATTCTGATTATCCCAATATGTACAAAGAATATAAAGGTATCACTTTCTACAAAAAGAATTATGGAGGATTTTATCTAAATTATAATCCGTCTTATATTTATTCTCCGCAACCATTTTTAAATTGGTTATACAACACAAGACGTCTATTAAAAAATATTTTATAAGTATTTATGATAAATCTTAAGACGATAAAAAGAACGGCTATGACCCCTTATCATTATCTCATTCCTACTATTAGTAGCTTAATTTACGGTCGGCCTTCTAATAAAATGATTGTTATCGGTATTACGGGTACTAAAGGAAAAACCTCAGCAGCCAACTTTATCTGGTCTGTTCTCACTGCTTCTGGTCATAAAACTGGTCTTATAGGCACTGCCAACATCAGAATTGGCCAGCAAGAGACGATGAATCCTTATCATATGACTATGCCAGGAAAAGCCATTATTCAAGGGCTTTTGAAAAAAATGCTTGTAAACGGTTGTGAATATGCCATCGTTGAAACTACCTCTGAGGGTATTAAACAATGGCGTCACAAAGCTATTAATTATGACGTGGCTATTTTTACTAATCTTTATCCAGAACATTTAGATGCCCACGGAAGTTTTGAGAATTATAAAAAAGCTAAGGGACAGTTGTTTTTAGCTCTAGAAAACTTACCCCATAAAACATTGGGTGGAAATAAAATATCCAAAACGATTATTGCTAATGCGGACGATAAAGAGGCTTCTTATTTTTTAAATTTTAAAGCAGATCGAAAAATTACTTTTGGTATTCAGAATCCAGCCGATATTAAAGCGGAACAAATTAAGACACTCCCCTTCTCTAATGAGTTTATGATCAATGGAATTAATTATAAAATAAATTTACCAGGAGAATTTAATATTTATAATGCTCTTGTAGCAATCGCTGTAGCCAGAAATTTTAATTTACCACAATCGGCTATCGAAAAAGGATTGGCAGAGCTTTATAATATTCCAGGTAGAATGGAACAAATAACGAATGGTCAAAATTTTATAGTCATAGTTGATTATGCCCATGAAGAAAAAAGCATGACATCCGCTATTATAGCAGCTCGGGCTATGACAAAGAATAAAGTAATCGTTCTTTTGGGTGCTGAAGGTGGCGGCAGAGATAAAGCCAAAAGGCCAGCCATGGGTAGTGTTGCTGGCAATATGGCTGATTACGTAGTTGTAAGTAACGTGGATCCATATGAAGATGACCCTCGAGAAATAATTGAAGATATTGCTAAGGCTTCTGAAATATCTGGTAAGATAGAGGGCAAAAATTTATTTAGAATCATCGACAGACGCGAAGGCATAAAAATGGCTTTGTCTCTAGCCAATAAAGATGATGTAGTTTTAATCACTGGTAAGGGTGCTGAACAATTCATAACTATAGATGGCATTCGCTCCCCATGGGATGATCGACAAGTAGTAAAAGAAGAATTAGCAAAACTGAAATAAGTAGGGTTTACTAAAAAACTGCCAATCTTGGCAGTTTTTTAATAAGCAATAATTTAATCCTCGTAACTACGAGCTTGCATTTTAAATAGGTCGGCGTAAGTCTTTTTATTGGTCAAAAGCTCTTCGTGAGTTCCATTCTCCGTTATGATACCTTTTTCGATGACACATATTTTGTTCGCTTGTCTAACAGTAGTAAAGCGATGAGAAATAAAAATCACAATTTTATCTTTGGCTACTTCGTTTAAACGCTCAAAAATTTTACTCTCGCTTTGAACATCTAGGGAAGAAGTTGGTTCATCTAAGATATAAATATAAGGATTGCGATAAAATAATCTGGCTAAGGCTAATTCTTGCCATTGTCCAATAGAAGGCTCTCTCCCGTTATGGAAGATTTTACCTAAACGCTGATCGTATTTATCTGGATAATTGTTGATAAAAGTATCTGCCTCACTCATTTTGCCGGCCGTATAAACCCCTTCCATATCAAAATTATTGCCACCAACGGCAATCGCCTCTTTAACTGTTAGTTGATAGTTGGCATAATCTTGGGGTAAAAGTCCTAAATAAGAATACCAACTGTTAAGATTAATGTCTTTTAAATTATGACCATCAACTAAAATCTCTCCTTCGGTAGGATCATAAAAACGACAAAGTAATTTTACTAAGGTAGTTTTTCCGGCGCCATTTAGACCAACAATGGCCAAGTGTTCCCCTGCATTAATAGTCAAATTGAGATCTTTAAGAATTAGCGTTTTATTATTGGGATAAGCAAAAGAAACGTTCTTGAACTCTATTTTTTGAGGGTTACTGGTTAATTCTATATTATTATTGGTAGTGACAATTGTAGGTTTTATGTCTAAAAACTTTAAAAACTTATTAACATATAAATTGTTTTCATACAGGTTTCCCAACCAGGCGAAAACATTTGATGAGGAAGTTCTGAATCTTTCTATTGTGCTTATCGCAAAAGTTAGAGTACCTATAGCAATAGCACCCATTGCCGTTTGTCTAATAAACCAAATAATTGGTATGGCAATGCCTAGGTAAGCTAGAAAATATGAGAACGCTTGCCATTTTGCCTTTTTAGACATTAATTTTATTCTTTGCTCTGCATTCCCTATACAAAGTGCTTCCAATTTTTTAAGAAAACGCTCTTTAAGATTGTAAAGTTTGATATCAATTAAATTATTGAACTGGTAGAAAAAATCGCGATATAAATTAATTTCGCGACGCATAGCGGTTTGACTACTAAATAATTTATAGTTAGCCCTACCAACGTATAGACTTACCATAAGGTTCGGTATAATGGCAGCGAGAACAGCTATCAACAACCACCATCTGAAACTAATAACAATCATTGCCGTTGCGATAACTGAAATCAATCCTCCTATAATACTATTTTGAATTTCAAATGTATTGATTAATCGACTTACACCATTTTCAGAAAGTTCGTTATTAAGATCATTAAATTCTGGAGACTCTTGCATGGCTATATCAATGTCAGCCCTTTTCGCAGCACGTTTAACATCAAAACTTCTTCCAATGGATTCCCCTATCACTATCTGTAAATAATTTTCTAATCGAGAGAATATAAAAGGAAAGGCAATCATAAATATAGTGGTTCCAGTAAGAAAATATAGGTAATGAAAATTTATCTCGCCCTTAGCGATATAATTAATAAGCACTGACAAGACCCATGTTTGTCCAATCGCGATAAGAGGATTAAGGAAATTACATAACTCATAGGCCCAAAAATGAAATGGCTTATCCGCTATGGCGATTCTATCAATTGTCCATATATTTTTAAGTATGCTTTTTATAGTGCCAGCATTGAGTTTTTTGATGCTCGGTTTATTTTGATTAATCAACATAAATAATAAAGGTTATTATTAAACTATCGCATATTATATATATCTTATAACATTATGTCAAATTATTACTTAGAAAGGACTATTAAAGAAAGTATGTCGCAAAATAGTGTGAAACATGTTACACAACATTTTGCGACATTAAATTGTTTCACGTGAAACAATTCGGATGCAAATAATGGTTACAATGTTTCACGTGAAACATTGTAATGACTATTTTGAGACTAAAATGTTTCACGTGAAACACTTTTGAGGTGTGTAACATGTTTCACACCCTTGCAATGTTTCACGTGAAACATTGCAAGGGTAATTTAAGTCATTATTTCAAATTGTTTCACGTGAAACATTGTAAAAACTATCTTATATATAAAAAATGGTTATATATGAGAATTTATTCTTAAATAAGTGGATAAAACATCAAAGTTATCCACAGGGTTAATAACCTGTGTATAATTATGTGTATAGTAGTTTAATTTTTTAATTGTTGACTTTTATTGATAAAATATTCAGAATAACAATAATATTACTCTATGAAATAAACTATTGAAACTTGACAATAAATATTTATAATATTATAAAAATAAATCTTAAATTATTTTTCTGAAACAAATTAACTTATCAAAAAGAAAGCGCTCTTATAAAATCATTAAAGGAATATCGACGATCTGCTTTCTTAAACTTGTTGACTTTTTTATTACTTCTGCTATAATGTTTTTGTTAGTTATACCGTTACGGAAAATAATATATTTCCATTACGGGTCGCTTGAAGCGGCCCGTTTTGTTTAAAAAGATCTCGGATTTATAAACATAATTACCTATTATTTTATTAAAATGTTAAAAACTTTAAAAAGATAAATACTTATTTTTTAATTGATTAAAAATTATATGGATCTAAAAAATATTAATGTAGCAATTGATCAAATTGCTGCTGAAAAAAACTTAGATAAAGAAATTGTCATTCAAGCGGTAAAAGATTCTTTGGCCTCAGCTTATAAAAAAGAATATCGCCAGAAAGGGGAAATGGTTCGTTGTGAGTTTGATACCGTTACTGGAGAAATGCAGTTTTGGCAAATCAAAAATGTAGTTGAACCTTCTATGCTTAAAACTGATGAAGAAATTGCTGCCGAAGAAAATGGGGAAGAAGAAAATAATGTAGAAAATTTAAAAATTAAATTTAATCCCGATAGGCATATTCTTCTTGAAGAAGCTAAACAATATGAACCTAATGTAAAAGTAGGGGAAACAATCGCTTTTAGTCTACCTCCTGTCGAAGAAGGTTTTAGCAGAATTGCTGCACAAACAGCTAAACAAGTTATTCTCCAAAAACTACACGAAGCTGAAAAAGAATCTGTCTTAAGTAATTTTAAAGGATTAGAGGAAACTCTTATAAGTGGTGTCATCCAAAGAATAGAGGGTAGCAATATTTACATAGATTTAGGAAAAGCTACTGGAATCTTGTTTGCTAAAGAAGCCATCCCTCATGAAAAATTAAGAGTAGGTCAAAGAAAAAAGTTTATGATTTTAAATATAGAAGATAGGATGCAGGGACCTTCTGTTCTTTTAACTAGATTGGGAAATAAATTTATTACTCTTTTATTTGAAAGTGAGGTCCCAGAGATTAAAGAAGGGTTGGTGATTATTAAATCTTTAGCGAGAGAACCCGGGGAACGAACTAAACTAGCGGTGACTGCAAACGAGGGAGGAATTGATCCTATTGGCGCTTGTGTTGGCCAAAAGGGTACTCGTATAGCCACTATAATAGAAGAGCTTGGCGGAGAAAAAATTGATATTATTGAGTATTCTGAAGAACCTGGAAAATATGTGGCTCAAGCCTTGAATCCTGCAGAGGTAAAAGAATTTGAAATTTTACCCAATGAGAGAGAAGTCAGGGCTTACGTACCTCAGGACCAAATTTCTTTGGCTATTGGCCGTGGTGGTCAAAATGTTCGCTTAGCAGCTAAATTAACTGGCTGGAGAATAGATGTAAGGTCTCTTACCACTCCTGATCAAGAAATAAATGGAGGGCAATCTGATAATGAAGAGGGTACCGAAGGAGAGGCTACTAAAGAAAAGGTAGAAGAGCCTATAGAGACCCCTAATAAGTTAACTGAATAATTCTTATAAATATTTATTATGGATTTTACAATTAAAGAATTAGCTAAATCTCAATTAGAAATTAATTTTGTATTAACTCCCGAAGATTTAAGACCATATCTGGAATTAGCTTTAAATGATATTGCTAAAAATGCTTCTGTAGCTGGTTATAGGCCAGGCAAGGCTCCGGCCAATCTTATAAAAGATAAGGTAGACCCTGTGGCTCTTTTAGAAGAAGGGGCAGAAAAAGCTATCCGTGATATTTGGCCTAAAACTGCTGAGGAACAAAAAATAGAAGGAGTGGGTGCTCCAAAAGTAGAAATCACTAAAATAGCTCCGGATAATAATTTAGAATTCAAGGTAACTGTAGATATTTTACCTAAAATTGAATTGCCTGATTTAAAATCTCTTTTAAGTCCTCTCGGCAAAGAAAGAATTATAAGTAAGGTTGAAAAGAAAGAAATAGAAGACAGCTTGAATTGGTTGGCCGATTCTAGGGCAATTACCACTAAAGTGGAAAGAGGTGCCACAGAAGGAGACCTTGTTAATGTGAATTTTAAAACTTTTAGTAATGGCCAAGAACTCTCAGAAAGCCAAGCAGATAATTATCCATTAGTTTTAGGAAAGGGCCATTTTTTGGAAGGGTTTGAAAAAGAATTAATGGGTTTAAAGGCTAACGAAGAGAAGAATTTTTCTGTAACTGCTCCGGCTGATTACTGGGAAGAAAATTTGAGAGGTAAAAAATTAGATTTTCAAGTAAAAGTAAATGAAGTTTCTGAAAGAAAACTACCTTTAATTGATGATGGGTTTGCGAAAACTCTTGGTCAATTTGATAGTTTAAATACTCTCAAAAAAAGTATAGAAGAAGGGATTAAGGGTGAGAAGGAAAAAGCAGAAAGTGAAAGATTGAGAGTCCTTATACTCAAAAATATTTCTGATCAAGTAAAATTAGATGTCCCAGAATCTCTTATAGAAGGAGAATTAAATGCTATGCTTCACGATTTGCGTCATCAGTGCGAAGATCATGGACTATCTTTTGAAGATTATTTAAAACAACTTAAGAAAACTGAAGAAGAAATGCGAAGTGATTTGAGAAGCGGTGCCTCTTCTAAAGCTAAAGCTGATCTAATTCTAAGAGCTATTTCCAAAGAACAAAAAATTAATACTAACGAAGAAGAGATAAATGTAGCCGTAGCAGAATTATTGCATTCAATGGGTGGGGAAGTGTCTGAACTGGGTAATGACGAAATTAAGCTTTATGCCAAAGAAATGGTTATTAGGAGAAAAACTTGGGATTATTTAGAGTCTTTTTTGCCCCAAGAAGGTGTTAAAATTACCAAAGAAGAAACTATCAAAACTCCAAAAGATACGGTATAATAAGAAAGTATGAAAAATTTTAATCCTAAAATGGACTACTTAATCCCGACGGTAATAGAAAAGTCTGCTTATGGAGAAAGAGCTTATGACATTTATTCTCGACTACTGGAAGATAGAATAGTATTTTTGGGTGGTACCATTAATGATGCAGTTGCAAATATCGTTATTGCCCAAATGTTGTTTCTAGACCATCGAGAACCCAATAAGGAGATGGTGATGTATATCAATAGCCCCGGAGGAGAGGTAACCGCTGCTTTAGCTATCTACGATACTATGCAATTTGTTAAATCGCCTGTTAGCACTATTTGTATAGGTCTAGCTGCTTCTGCTGCTGCAGTAATACTTAGTGCCGGTAGCAAAGGAAAAAGGTTCGCTTTACCTAATAGCGAGATTATGATCCATCAGGTGGCTATGGAGGGCGTTGGTGGTCAGGCCTCGGAAATAGAAATTACTACTAAAGAAATTCTTAAAATCAAAGCTAGATTGAATGAGGTTCTAGTAAAACATACTGGACAGAGTATTAAAAAGATAGAGAAAGATACTGATAGAGATTATTTTATGTCAGCTGATGAAGCTAAAAAATATGGTTTAATAGATGAGATTATAAAAACTAAGAAGTGGTCCTAAATTTAGTGACCACTTTTTCTTTTATTTTTAAAATATGGCTATAGAAAATCCACCAACTTACGAAAACGATGAAAAAAGGGCAGAAGAAATGGCTTATGCGGAAAAGCCATTGAGAGAGGGTTTTGATAAAAAGAATCTAACTCCAAAAGAGCAACAAGATTTAAATAAGATAGCTAACGAAGCAGGAGAAATTGCTGGCAAAGAATATGACACAAAGAAAAAGAGGCAATCTCTTCATGGTTTAGGTGATGAATTGCCTTATTATAAAAAAACGGCTTTGCATGAAATGGAGGCAGATATGGCACAAGGGATGCTCAAGGCAGACAATGCCGATCAAATGACTGAGATAGCTAATAGCATGATAGCAACTCAGAAGAGTGTTGCTGAAGACGAAAAATATATCAAAAAAATGTCACCGTTAGAGTGGGTAAATTATAGGGTAGATAAAATTCGAGACGAAAAGAAATTTTCTTTCGCTAAAGATGAAGCGCCTGACGATATATTAAAGGCAGCAGTGCAGGAAAATCTAGATAGGACTACCAAAATTCTAAGTGACAAGGAATCTCAAATATTACATTTAACAGGATTAATAAAGGGTGAAGTTGATAGTAGTAAGAATCAAGATTTTACTGCTGTTTCAGAGAATGCTCCGCGATTAAAAGAGTTAGAATTGGAAAAGGCAAAGTTGGAAAAAGAAGTTGAAACAGCTAAATTATATATTCAAGATACTAAAGAGGCTATCGATAGGGTAAACACTAAGAAAGAGGCTACCCAGACCAAACAAGAAACCATTCCTGGAACAGAATCTGACCGAAAAGAATCTAGTAAACCTTTAGAAGAAAATTCTAAAGGAGCTGGGGATAAAAATACTTCTACAAAAGAAACTGAAACAAAAACTGGTAGTAGTGATTCGGTGGAAACCAAGTCAGGAAAGACAGCTAAAAGAGAATTGCCAGGTTGGCTAAAAATATTTGGTCAAATGGTAGGAGGACTTTTGCTTATTGGATGGAGTGCTCTCTTTGGCTTTTTAGAAAAACAGGTTCCCGGAAGGAAAGGAGATAAAAAATAACGTTACAAGAAAAACCTTCCCAACGGAAGGTTTTTTTAAGTTAAATAATTTGAGCGGCGGATGGGATTCGGACCCACGACCTCCTCCTTGGCAAGGAGGCGTTCTACCACTGAACTACCACCGCAATGAACTTTTTTAATATACACTAAAAGGCTTAAAAGGGCAAATTGACTTTTGGAATTACAACACGCTCAAGGTAGTCGTCAACTTGACTTGGAGCCAAAATGCCTTAATATTCTAAGGTAAGGTTATTAAGAATATAAAGCTGTTATTACTATTATGGATAAGGAAATACTTAAAGGTCTCAAGTACAAATTAGAAGGAGAAAAAAAGACTTTAGAATCTGATTTGGAAAAATTCGCTAAAAAAAGCTCTGGGAACAGTGGCGATTTTGAAACAAAGTATCCAGATTATGGAAGAGGGGAAGAAGAAAACGAATCAGAATTGATTGCCTATAATACTTTAAAAAATATAGAAGAAGCTATCGAAACTAGACTTTTAGAAATCAAAGAAGCTTTGATTCGTTTAGAACAAAATACTTATGGTAATTGCTCCAAATGCGGAAAAGAAATAGAGATAGAAAAACTAAATACTAATCCTACTTCTATTTTGTGCAGAGAATGCCAACTGAAAAATAAAAGACAATAAGCTCGAAAACAAAACTACCCCTTTCAATAGGGGCAGTTTAAGTTATAGAGAAAATGCTAAGAATTTATTCTACTTAGCAAAAGGATTTGTCATTCCTCTTACTTCAAAATGCAAATGGCAGCCAGTAGGTCCTTTAACGTTTCCTGTATTTCCTATGGCTCCGATAACCTGGCCCTGAGTGATCTCCTGACCGACTTTGACGTTTACTACACTCAAATGAGCATAGAGGGTCATGGCTCCGCTAGGATGCTGGATTCTGATGTGGTTGCCATAACCGCTGTTCCAAGCACTATTATTGGTAATTACAGTCACTATACCAGCAGCGGCTGCATAAACAGGTGTACCACAACGATTAGCGAAATCGACGGCATTGTATGGATGAAGTTCGCCCCAATTCCAACCAGTAGTAGGAGGAATAAAATAACCATCTTTACATACAGCTAAATCAGAATTTGTCACTTCTGTGCCTGTATTAGCCGGAGTATAGGTAACTGTAGGCATTTTACCATCGGGAATAATGAGAACTTCTCCCTTAACTAATATATCACCAGATAAATTATTGAAATCTTTAATTTTTTGAGAATCTACTTTATAAGTAGAAGCAAGTTTACTTAATGTATCTCCGCTTTTAACCGTATACTTAATTCCGGAAACAGGCAAAATTATTAATTCTTGTCCTGGCTTTATCAAATTACCGTTTTTTAAACTATTGGCCCAGATTAAAGTATTCAAACTGATACCGAATTCTGAGGCGATTTTCCCTGGAGTATCTCCTTGTTGAACGGTATAGGTCATCATCTGACGACGACCACCTAGACTACCAGAACTACCTTCTGGAGATGAATCTTTTGAAAGAAAGCCACCATCATATACAAGAAAACCACCAATATTACTTTCTGTAGTGGTATTGCTCAAATCAACTAATTCGCTTTCCGCTGCTATGGCTGGCACGGAAAAATAGTACAAAACAGAGTGGTTTAAGTTTTCTACGTATTGGGGATAGGCTTCATCTATGGCACAGCTAGAGTTTGCCTCTGTATCATTAAACTGATATGATTTATTAACAACTTGTTTGAAGACGAGTTCTCCAGGTATAAGAATAACAGCCAGAACTACTGCTAAAAGAACTTGCTCTCCAAAATTCTTGTCTGTTCTAGAAAGTAATCGAGAAATGACATTCCTCAAAAAGAAAAGAACCTTTTTTACCTTGGGAGATATTGTCTGTAAAATAGTTTTAAACTTTTCAGCCATTAGATCGTTATAACTCGTTTCAAATTAATAAGAAATATTTGATTTGTTAACAAAAAAATAGCTTCTAAAAGCTACTTCCACAATTCTATCATGCCTTCATTCAAAAAAGCAAACCAAGTGTCAAGGGTAACTCCCAATAAATTAATGGGGCAGAATTTTCTTACCAATAAAATTATTTTGGAAAAGATTTCTTTGGCTTTAAATACTAAGAATGGAGATAGAATTATTGAGGTGGGACCCGGTACGGGCAACTTAACTGATTTTTTGATAAAAAGTCCTGCTAAGGAAATTTTAGCTATAGAAAAAGACAAGGGATTAGCCATTGGGCTGATTAATAAATATAGGAATATCGATAAACTAACAATTCTTCCTCAAGATATTCTTTTTTGGCTTAAACAGCCTCAAAATATAAAGAAATTACCCCATTATAAGGTAGTAGGTAACATTCCTTATTATTTAACTGGTCAGCTAATTCATTTACTTTTAAATATAGAGAGCCAACCTCAATTAATAGTACTAACGATTCAGAAGGAAGTTGCTCAAAGGATAGCTGCTAAACCGCCTGCAATGACAGCTCTCTCGGCTATTGTACAAACACTTAGTGAACCTAAAATTGTTTTTAGTATAGATAAGGGTAATTTTTATCCTATCCCAAGAGTTGATTCGGCTGTTATAACTATAAAACCAAAATTAATTAAAGATTTTGAAAAAACTGCGAATATAATCAAAACTATAAAAGCAGGGTTTCTTCACCCCCGTCAATTACTTTTAAATAATTTAACTAAGGGTCTAGATCTTGAAAAGGGTAAAATTCTTAAAATCTTTGATGGTTTAGACTTTGATAATAAGCTAAGGGCTCAAAATTTGAGTATTTCTGATTGGGAAAAATTAAGTGAGCGTTTAAACCAATAGATTTTCTTCCTATTTGTTTCTTTTTGGTTTATAATATAGGCATAAAGTGAAAATATATATGAAAAGATTTTCTAAAATTTTTTGTGTTGCTCTAATAGTAATTATTTTTGCAGCCATAATTAATAGTAATACTGTATCGGCAACAACCACAACTACCACAACTACGCCAATAGAGGGACAATGTAACAACCCAAATGATGGGAGTTCTTCTATACCAGCTGCCAAACTTCTGGCATATGACCCATTAACACCACCAGATTGTTCTGGCTCGGGCTACGGTTCAGGTTATTGCTATTGTTCTTCAGTTAATCTGATTTTTGATATTTATAAGTCACTGTTTACAGACCCGACAAAACAAAATCCGCGACTAGCAGTCGTTGCTATTGATAGAGAACTAACAAGCGCTTTTACTTCGTTATCATATTCATCGCAACCTGGTAAAATAAAAGATTTCGCTAATGCGTATTTGCGATTTACCGCTCATGTACCCGATGATGCACATTATAGTGATGATATAAATGTTAAAAGTATGAAAGAGCTGCTAGATAGTAGCATCGGCGAATTAAGGACAGGCTCATCCTCCAGTATACAGGATTCTCATACGGAGACCATGAGTAACGATTCTCGTTTTAGAAATGTTGAAGAAGGAGCTTGTGAAGGGATAATAGGACAAGATGGAATAACGATACCTCTTACTGGCAAATGGTTTAGAGAAGTACTAGAAATGTTTAATTGTTGGATTATTGTCGGAATAAAAAATATTGTGAAGCTAGGGGTTGAGCTTATGAGCGCCCTAATTGAACCAGGGAAATTTTGGGGTAAGATAAGTACTAATCCGGCTGTAACGGTAGGTTTTTCAGCTTCGCTTGAGTTGGTAAACATCGTTTTTTCAGTAGCCCTTGTTGTAATGGCTATAGGAACGATATTAAATCTCAAGAGTTATAAGATTAATGACTTGATTACTAAATTTATAATCGTTGCTCTTCTCATTAATTTTACTCTGGTTATTGCCGGTTCTATAATAGATTTAGCTAATTACTTGTCTTTGTTTTTTCTTAATTTAACTCTTAAAAGCTCTGGTGGAGGAGGAATGGTTGCTGCTTGGAACGGTATATTTAGTGGTTTATCCACGCTAACCAATGGGAAAGACTTATGGGCACTTTTGACTGGTATTCTCATAAATATAGTTCTTTTGATAGCTCTTTTATGGGCATTCGGAAGCATTATATTTTCTCTCTTTAAGAGAGGGTTTATGCTTATATTTCTGCTTATTATTTCTCCCTTTGCGGTAGTGACATCTCTTTTACCAGGAAAAGGGGCAGAGCAATGGGGAAAATGGAAAACTGCTTTTTTAAAATACACTTTTTATGGGGTGTACGTTTCTGCTGGTCTTTATATAGGAACTATAATGCTCCAATCTCTTTGCTTATCTTTGCAAACAGAAACTTTAGCAACTAACTCTGAAATGGGTTTTATGTCTTCGCTTATGGTGCCCATTATGGCTGCTGGTTTTCTAATATATATAGTACTACTTGCCGACGAATTGGCTGGCGGTTCTGCTAAAGCAGCTGCATCGGGGGCTACTAAATTAGCTTTGGGAGTAGCTGGAGGAGCAGCATTGGCTGGAGCTATGCAGGCAAAAAATGCTGTAACTACAAGCGAATGGTATGGCAAAACCGCAGGAGCATTAAGCACCACCAAGGGTTTAGGTTGGATGGGTAATGCGGGTCTAAAATCAAGAGAAACAAGCCTGGCTTATAGGGATAAGCAGGGAGCGACCGTTGACGCCGATGTTAATCGAAGAGATGTTGAGACTAATAAGTCCAGATTAAAAACAATCGCTACGAGTACTGATCCAAAATTAGCGAGAGAAAAACTTGCTATAGCCAAACAACTTATTGCTCAAAAGAAGATGGACAAAGACTCTGCAAAATTATTAGAAGATAATGCAGATACAATAGCCAATGATAACAACCGGCGAACTGGGTGGATTCCTGCACCACTTAAAAAGTCTTTTAAAGATTCTATGCCAAGTTTATTTATTCGTTATGATGTCGAAAAAGACACAGGAACATCTGAAAAAGAAGTGACCGATATTATGGCAAAACATTTAGATGATAATGGTAATGTAAACCTGGAAGCAACGGCTCAAGCTTTGGTTACTGCAAATCCTAAATTAGGATTAGAACCAGGCAATGTAACATTGGCTTTAAGGAAGTATTTAGATGATAGGGCTAAAATAGGCATTCAATTCGCAAAGAATGCTGCTAATGCAAATGAAGAGACACTTGTAAATGCGATTATAGATGAAAATGAGGTAGTTCAAGGGGAAATTATGAAACGATTAGCAGAAAATCCCGCTACCATGAGAAGTGTTATGGATCAAATTAGTGAAAGCGGTCTTTCCACGCCCAAAAAGCAGGAAGTGATAGCTGCCTTTCAAAAATATCTTGATAATCATGGTTCTCAATATACCGAGAAACAATTACATTATATCGACGAAAATGTTTCACGGCTAAGCACAGATACCGCTAGATCTAGAAAGGCTGGTAAAACTCCTGTGAGTGAAGCGTTAGATAGGGAAAATTTAGAAAAAGAGATTGAAGCCGCAAGGGTAGAGAGATTTACAGCCCAAGACGAACAAGCTGCTAAGCAACATTTGGACGAACTTCAAAAAAAATGGAATGATACTTATGGTTCTAACCATAAATAAACGCTATTAATGCCCCTAAAATCTGCACAAGGAAAAGAACAACTATTGGACTTTTATTATGGGTCTTCTTTTTCTAAGGTTGCAGATAAAATTCATTATGTTTGTAAATCAGAGGTAAATCAGTTGGTTTTCATCAACAAATTTTTGGGTGAAATTTTGAAAGGCGAACTTAATCCTAACCAGGCCAAAGTAACTTTAGACAACAGCCAACTTTTTGATGCCTCCCAAATTACTGTTATTTTATCCATTATATCTACTGATGTTTTAGATCCACTCAAAGAAGCCCTGGAGACTGTTTATAGTAATCAACCTAATAGTGTTGGTGGTAGTATTAAAAAGGAATCTGTGCCATCAGACAACACTGAAAAACCTATTAAAATTCAGCAAACAATTATTTCTGCATCTCAACCGGTAGAAACTATTTCTGACCCATTGGATATTTTCGACAAAGCTAAAAGAGATATGGGGTCAAAGATAGGAACCCAAAATATTCAAGAAAATCCTATTGCTACTAAAGAAATGAATGCAAACATTACTACTGTAGAAACAAATCAGAATGTTAATAGCCTCAGGGTAAACAAGGCAGCTATTTTAGAAGATTCTTCTGCTACTAATCTGAAATTCCAAGATAATCAATCTGTAGAAAGACTCTCTAGTCTTTTGAAAGCTAAAGCCGAGACACCTAATCAAGAAGATCTAAATCTTTATGTTCCTACTCCCGAGGAAAAAGTAGATGATTTAAAACCTCTTAATCCTATAGAAACTGGTAATGATATAGACGGTTTAAAAGAGTCTGCTCAAGAAGAAATAATTAACCCCGTCGCCCTTCCTGCTGCATTGATCAATTCAGCTGCTACGGAGCCTAAAAGCTCTACTATGGCTGAGAATATAGCTCAAAGTCATCTTAAATTTGCTCAAAGTGAACAACAGGGGATATCTGCCGAGAAAAGTTATAGTAAACTTTTAGGGGCTATGGCTATGAAACCTAAAAACCAACCTCCTATTGTTGGCAAATTAAAAGAAACCTTTGAACATCCTGAAAGATACACTGTGGCCCAAGAGCCTTCTAGGCCTAAGCCCAGAAAGTACGCTGTATCCAATAAGGATTCAAGCAATATTTCTGTCATTAGTTCCAAAGAACAGTCGTCAAATATTTCTACCAATGCTATAATGCAAGAAGAAGTTGAAGACGATATAATTAATTTAGCTAAAAATATTAGTAAAAAAATTGATGTACCTGCTTCATCTGAAGAACCACAAGGACCAATCGTTTATTCTAAACAGGTGCCAAAAACTAATGATCCATTTGCTAGCGTAACGTTAGATAAGAAAGATTCTTCTAATAAAAATTCTAATATAATAGATCTAAGCTAAGTATGGAAAGATATCAAGTACCCCAATTCATAGAAGAAGACCCTAAAATTAGTCGTTTCTTTAATATGGGGCAACTAATTTTTATAGTTATAGGAGCAGTGATAATTTTGTTTCTTAATTTCTTGATAGCGAATAAATTTATCTTCGCACTTTTGGCAATTCTTATTGGTGGACTATTTCTGGCTATGGCTTTTTTAAAAATAGGTGGCTTACCTTTTTATCGGATTCTTCCAAGTATGATTAAACAGTTTTGGCATCCCAAAAATTATATTTACAAAAGTAAGTAATAAGTTATGGCATCTGATAAAGAATTGGCTCCAAGTCAAAATCTAGTCTCAGTCAGCGAAGTGAGACAAGGCATTATCGTTTTAAAGAACGGCGGTATGCGTTCTATTTTAAGAGTACAAGGAGTAAACTTTGAATTAAAATCCAGTGAAGACCAAAGCAGTCTTTTAAATAATTGGCAAAGCTTTATTAACGGTTTAGATTTCTCTTTAGAGGTAGTCGCTCTTAATCGTCGTTTGAATATAGAACGTTATTTAAATAATGTTAGAGGTATTGTCGGCCGAGAAGAGAATGAATATTATAAGGCCGGGGGAGAAGAATACATTAGTTTTATAAGTGATTTGACTTCCCAGAATAATATTTTAAAACACGAATATTATTTGGTGATTCCTTTTGATCCGGTAGTAATGGAATCAGGGACAAGCTTAAAAAATTTAGTTGGTAGTTTTTTTAATTTGAATCGTGAAGCTTTTACCTCTACTACCGTTTTGAATGCTGATGATTTCGAGCGCTACAGCCAACAGCTCTTAGTACGACAAGATAATGCTATTTTCTCTTTAAATCGTATGGGATTAACCGCTAGGCCCCTAAATACTCAAGAAGTAACTACTCTTATTTATAACCTTTATAACCCCTCTGACTTCGAAAAAAATGATATTAATGTTCCTGAAAGTTTATTAGACTAAAATGGCTGAAGAAAAACAAAATCCCAATCAAGAATATCTAGACCGCCAAAAACAATTTCAGAGCCTAATCGCTCCCGCTGGTTTAGAGATTCTCCAAAATCAGATAAAATTAGGGGAGAAATACGTGAAAACTCTTTTTGTTTTAACTTATCCTAGATATTTGGTACCTAATTGGTTTAATCCAATAATAAATTTGGGGGTTAGTTTAAATGCTTCTATATTTTTTCATCCAGTAGACAATAGTTTGATCTTAAAGAAATTGAGAGACCAATCTGGCAAGGTTCAGGCCACTATAGATGAGCAAGCTTCCAAAGGGTTAGTAAGAGACCCAGTATTAGAAACTGCTATTCAAGACATAGAAACTCTTAGAGATTCTATCACCCAGGGAACAGAAAAAATCTTTAAAATTGGTATTTACATTACTGTTATAGCTGATAGTCTGACAGAATTAAAAAAAGCCGAAGATAATGTAGTCAGTATTTTAGAAGATAAATTGATTTATCTTAAGCCAGCTATCTTTCAACAGTACGAGGGATTGGAATCTACTTTTCCCATAGGTTTAGATAGGCTTTCGGTTTTGACTAGTTTGAATTCTTCGCCTGCCTCAACTATTTTTCCTTTTGTTTCTGCTGATTTAACTGATGATTCGGGAATTCTTTATGGAGTAAACAGGCAAAATAGTGGTTTGGTCATCTTTGATCGTTTTTCTTTAGAGAATGCCAATATGGTCATTCTTTCTAAGGCTGGTGGCGGTAAATCTTACGCAGCCAAACTAGATATTATTCGTTCATTAATATTGGGGACTGAAGTCATTGTCATTGATCCTGAAAATGAATACCAATATTTGGCAGAAACTTTTGGTGGTAGCTTTTATAAGATTGCTATAGGCTCTTCTCAACATATTAATCCCTTTGATTTACCTATTATTAAGGAAGATGAGACTGCTGAGGAAGTCTTTAGGGGACACGTACTCTATATTATCGGACTAGTTAAGCTTATGATAGGGAAATTATCACCCATAGAAGAAAGTCTTTTAGATCAAGCAGTCTATCAGACCTATGCTAGTCGAGATATTTATCCTGACGCTGATTTTGCTGGTAAAGAACCACCTCTTTTAGAAGATTTGGCAACTGTTTTAAATACTATCACTGGGGGTGAGGAACTCTCGGCTAAATTATATAAATACGTAAAGGGAACTTTTGCAGGATTCGTAAATCAACCTACTAACATAGAAATAGGTAATCGTCTTATAATCTTTAATATCAGAGACCTCGAAGAAGAATTACGCCCTATTGCTATGTACATGACTTTGAATTATATCTGGAATCTTATCCGAGCTGAACTCAAAAAAAGAGTCTTAGTTGTTGATGAGGCCTGGTATTTAATGAAATACGAAGAAAGCGCTTCTTTCTTATATAGTATTGCCAAGCGTTCCCGCAAATATTATTTAGGCATCACGGCTATTACTCAAGATGTAGAAGACTTCTTGGCTAATAAATATGGTAAACCTATTATTACTAACTCGTCTCTTCAATTGTTACTGAAACAATCACCAGCAGCTATAGGAATTATTTCTAAGACATTTGGATTAACAGAAATTGAAGAAAGTATCTTATTGCAATCAGATGTGGGCACGGGTCTTTTCTTTGCTGGCAATCAGCATGTTCCTATAGAAGTCGTTTCTTCTTATGCCGAAGAGCAAGTAATTACTTCTGACCCTGAAGCAATTTTGGCTAGAAAAAATTTAGAAAATAACTAATTTATAATCTTTTAAAAGTTTAAATCTAAAATCCAAAAATGTTTAAAAGAAATAAAAAAAATGTTCTACTTCTGGTGCTGATAGCTGCGTCTTTTAGTCTATCTCCTTTTGCAAAAGCCGCTGATATAGAAAGTTATACATTAGAACAGGGAATACCTTTTATAGGGGGAGCTGGTCAAACATTGGGTTACGGAGAATTCAGCACACTTTTTCAAAAATTTATAACCGCTGTTTATATAATAGCGGCTGTTGCAGCTTTTATTAAAATTTTTCTAGCTGGTCTTAAATGGTATACTTCTTCTGGTAGTGCTAAAGCTATCAGCCAAGCAAGGGAAGATATAAAAAATGCTTTAATGGGTTTGGCTTTTCTCTTTTTAGCTGGTACGCTTCTTGTTTTTATAAATCCAAATTTAAATAAATTAAGTAAGGTTTTTAACCCTAATGGTGGTACTCAATGTGTCCAGGGGGGGAATTCGACAAATGAAGGTGGGTCTGTAGCAACTGGTGCTTTAGCGCTAATAGATGGCTATTATGCCCAACCTATATTAGCCGATAAATTAAACATATTGACTAACCCTGGTGTGGCTGGTGCAGCTGCAACTAAGATAGGAATTAATATCACTACTGGATGTAGAAAGAATGATGGCTCTTGTGATCCTAATTATTGTGGAACATATCCGTATAATTGTTCCCCCTGTGCTATTGATAATAAGCCTGAAGGAGGCTGTAAACCTTTAGTAAGTAGTAATGTTCAATGTCATTTCAATGGGAACTGTGTTGATTTAGTTCCGACTGATGGTGATTATACTACTGCCATTAAAAAATTAAATGCTGCTGGTTTGGATGTTTTAAATGAAAGTTTGGACAAATGCAGTGCCGTGGGAACAGGCAAACATTTGCACGTATCTATCCCTGGAACATTCATAACGGTTTATGCAAATGACCCTGATTGCTGGTATCCCGCTAAATAAAATTCTTCACCAAAAAACAACCTCTACTGGTTGTTTTTTTGATTGATTAACTTTAAATGGATAATTGTTTAGGTCTTACCACGACATGTCTTGCATCTCTTTCGCCTAATGACTCCGTCATTACTTCTTCACTTTCAGCTAATTCTGTATGAATAATCCGTCTTTCACGGCTAGACATAGGCTGAAGGTCAACTGCTTTATTAGTAAGCATAACAGTTCTTTCTGCTTTATGGGCTAATTCTTTAAGTTTTTCTTCCTTAAAGGCATTATAGTTATTGGCATCTACCGATAAACCAACATCAGGGCCCAGGGCTTTATTAGCCATAAGGCGACAAAGGTGTTCAAAAGCATACAAATTTTCACCATTGTTTCCTATGAATAAACCACTCTCCGTTAATTGAATATCGGCTTTTAAGCGTTGTGGTTCTTCTTCGGTTATGGTAATTTCTGCGTCTTTAAAACCGATCACTTGGATTAAATTAGCTAAAAAATCTTTGAAAGTAGTCGTGTCCATATTATTTTTGCTCTTTTTGGTGACTTAATCTCCAATCCTGACAGATAGAAACTAAACTGAAAACTGCCCAATATAAATAAAGTATAGCATAAATATTTTTATAGAAAGCAAGAGTAATAAGCGGTAAAAAATACATCATCATGGCATTGAGTTTGGGAGCTGCTTGACTTGTTTGTTTTTTGGAAAGAAAAAGCATTTGGATCCCTTGGGTTATCGCAGAAACTACTGCCAAAATAAAACTATGAGAAGCTAGGTTTATACCGGCAAACATAGTATCTAAAGTAATCCCTTGGAAAGCTGGATATAGAAGAGCGGCTACACCACCGGCCTGTTTTATATCTACTAGGGCTCCAAAAAGACTAAAGAAAACAAACATAGCGGCTATCTGGAAAAAGCTAAAAGCCATCACAGTAATCGTGACACTTGGGCTCAGATTATGTTTTTTATATAACTCAAGCATAGCCTTAGTGAGTTCTTCCTGGTTTCCTTTGTGTTCTACTTGAAGCTTTTTGAGTTCTGGCTGTAGACTGGTTAATTGCTTCTGGATTTTTTCACTTTTACTAAACATGGGCCAAAGAGCAAGACGGAAGACTAATGTAAAAACAATTATGGCTAATCCTAAATTGTTGCCACAAATACCATAAAGCCAGTAAACAAAGTTTAAAACTGGCTGGTAAACGATTAAACTAAAAATTGATTGAGTCATAATAGTTTTAATGGACAGCTAAAATTATTTTATCTGCCTCTTTTTGTAATTCAGTTCTTGGGGGCAAGACTTTTTGGTTCTTAAAATACACAACGATATCAAAATTTGGCATCTTTCTAACCTTTTGTTCAACAATCGAAGTAAAAACTCTTTTCAGTCTGTTTCTAGTAACGGCTTTTTTATAGCTTTTCTTGGGAACAATCAGCGCTAAACGGCAAAACGTTTCTGAATTGCGAATTATCTTAAACCAAAAGATTGGGCCATAAAAATATCGCCCCTCTTTAATTACTCTTTCTATATCTTTTTTATGTTTAAGGCGATATTTTTTAGGCAGCATGCTCGTTTTAAACTGTTAAACGTGCCCTTCCTTTCTGACGTCGGCTTTTAATAACTCTAGCCCCGCCTTTAGAATTACTTCTCTTAAGAAAACCGTGAGTATTGCGTCTTTTCTTTTTCTTGGGTTGATAGGTGATAGACATATGTTTTAATTAACTATTTATCTTTGTTATTGTAGAATAAAAAGCCCATTTTTGCAAATAAATAAAGGCTTTTCCGCTTGTACACCCTTTATCCACAAGCTATACCCCGAAAGGGTCTAAAAGTCGTTTGCTAAGACTTTTTTAAACAGTTATAATTAAGAAGATTTATATGACAAACGAAGAAATTTGGAACATAGTTTTAGGAGAAATGAAGGTAACCGTTACTCCGGCTAACTTTGCAACTTGGTTTAAAGATACCAAGTTCGAAGCTAATGGTAAAAATGCTACGATCTTAGTTCCTTCTAATTTCGTGAAAGAATGGCTCCAAAGCAAATATCATAAAAACATTCTGAAGGCTGTAGTGAAACTACAACCGCAGATTAAAGAGTTGGCTTACAAAATAGATACCAATGCTTTTAAAAGAGCTGATTTAGAGGTAACCAAAAAGAATGTAAAGAAGAAAGAACCTGAAAGTTTTGTAGAAGAGACTACTCTTCCTGAGATAACAGTAGATCCAGAAACAAATCTTAATCCTAAATATACTTTTGAAAGTTTAATCGTCGGCAGCCACAATGAATTAGCTCACGCAGCTGCTCAGGCTGTAGCTAAAAATGTCGGCACTAAGTATAATCCTCTTTTTATCTACGGAGGTGTTGGATTAGGTAAAACTCATTTATTACAAGCCATTGGTAATCAAATCCGTTTGGAAAAAAAGATTCACCCAAGAGCCATTCGTTATATGAATATGGAAAAATTCACTAACGACTTGGTGAATGCCTTACGTCAGCAAACTATAGACGAATTTAAGGAGAATTATAAGAAAATCGATGTTCTTTTAATAGACGATATTCAATTCATTACGGGAAAAGAGAAGACTCAAGAAGAACTTTTCCACATTTTCAATACTCTTTACGAGCATAACAAACAAATTGCTTTTACTTCTGATAGACCCCCAAAGGCTATTCCATATTTAGAAGACCGTCTAAGATCCAGATTTGAAGGCGGTATGATAGTAGACATTAGTCTGCCAGATTTGGAAACTAGGATTGCTATTTTAAAGATGAAGGCTCAAAAAAGAGGTATCGCTTTCCCTGATGAGATTTATAATTATATTGCTCAGGCTATTCCTCGAAATATCAGAGAATTAGAAGGAGCTTTAAATAGGGTTATCGCTTATTGTCAGTTAAAAAATATAGAACCAACTGTAGATGACGCTAAAAAAATACTAGGTAATATCTTAACTATTCCTAGTCGTACTGTTGGTTTTTCCGATATTATTAGAGAAGTAGCTATGTTTTACAATGTTCCGAAAGAAGAATTACTTAAGAGATCTCGTTGCCAAGATATCGTAAAACCACGTCAAATCATCATGTATCTCATGCGAGAGGAGATGAAAAGCTCTTACCCTTATATCGCTGGAAAATTGAACAAAAAAGATCATACAACTATAATATACGCTTGTAATAAAATTACCCAAGAGATTAAGAAAGATATTAATTTAGACAGAGAAATCACTACCCTAAGAGAGAATTTAAGAAAAGTGTAAAGCAAAAATACGAGGATAGTCTGTGGATTAAATTAGCATAATCGGAGTATTAGAAGGTTAAAAGAATGAGGGTTAAAAAAGTTATAAAATCATTTAGCTTACTATACTTTGTTTATCCACAATTTATAAAAAAATAACTTAGAGAAAATTTTATTACTAGTAAACCTTTTAAGTTCTTCTCCACTCTTTTTCTCACCTTAATAATAAATAATAAGATTTATTTTAAAAATAATTTATTAATAGATTAATACAAAATATGAAATTTACTTCTTTAGTTGAACCTTTAAAAAAACAAATAAACTTAGCTGAAAAAGTAAGTGATAAAAAACTAACACTACCTATTTTAGGCAACTTACTTTTAAAGCCAGAAAATGGCCAATTAAAAATTTCAGCTACCGATTTAGAACTGGGTTTAACAGTGATTCTTCCTGGTAAAATGGAGGATGGGCCAGGTTTAACAGTTTCCGCCAAAAATCTTTCTCTTTTCTTAAATAATCTAAATGAAGAGAAGATTTCTTTAGCTGTCAAAGGGAATATTATGCATCTTGAGAGTGGTGAATACAAAGCCGATCTCCAAGGAATGCCAATAGATGATTTTCCTATTATTCCCGAGATTAAAAGCACGGAATATATAGAAATAGATAAAAAAGATTTAAATGAGGCTTTAAGCCAAGTTATTAACTCAGCTGGCTACCCAGTGGGGCGTCCAGAGTTAAATAGTATTTTCTTTACTTACAAAAAAGGAGATTTAAGGATGGTAGCTACTAATAGTTTTAGATTAAGTGAGAAAATTATTAAAAATAAGATTGAATCTAATTTAGATAGAGAAATAGAAATTATTATTCCCATTAAAACTGCTCAAGAAGTTCTCCATATTATTAATGAAGGAGAATTAGATAAAGAAAAAGTTAAAATTTATATAGAAAGTAGCCAAGTTTTATTTGATTTTGGGAATATTAAATTAGTTTCTCGTCTGATAGAAGGTAATTATCCTAAATATCAAAATATTATTCCGAAAGATTTTAAAACCACAGTCACAATTGATAAAAATGAACTTCTTAATGCTGCAAGAATAGCAGGCATATTTACAAGTAAGAATAATGACATTAGCTTAACTGTAGACAGCGCTAATAGTGCCTTAATTCTAGAAGCCAGAGATACCAGCGTGGGAAATAATGAGACCACTATTAAAGGAGAGGTAGTAGGAGAATCGTTAAAGATATCTTTTAATTATCGCTTTTTAATAGATGGACTCAATTCTTTAATCAGCGACAAAATTATGCTCGGATTTAATAGCGACCTTTCTCCTGTTAGATTTAAGAGTTTAAATAATGATGATTACTTGTATATCTTGATGCCCTTAAATCTTAACAACAACTAATATGATAATTTTAGGCATAGACCCAGGAACAACCCGTTTAGGCTATGCAGTTTTAGATATTAGTTATCTGAAAACTAAGAAAATTTATCATCTTAAGATTAAGGGTTATGGTTGTTTTGAGCCAGATGATAAAGAACAGCCCATAAGATTGAAAAAAATCTATAAATTTTTACGGGCGACGATTAAAAATTACCACCCAGAATATTTATCTTTAGAAAATATTTTTTTCTTTAAAAATGCCAAAACAGTTATTCGAATTAGTGAAGCCAGGGGTGTAATTATTCTAGCGGCAGCCGAAAATAATCTACCGATATTAGAACTCACTCCAATAGAGGTAAAACAACTCTTAACTGGCTACGGTCGAGCCGATAAAAAGGAAGTAAGAAAAACGATTTGTAATATTTTAGATTTAAAACATTTGCCCAAGCTAGATGATACTTCGGATGCCATGGCAATAGCCTTTACTAGCTTTAATAAACTTAAAAAAATTAACTTTACATTGGACAAATTTTCGTGTAAGATAGAAAAATAATTATTTTTATAACCCATGAGTCCAAAAGACGATACAGTAAAAAGTGAAGTAATAGTGGACGAAGAGGAAGAAACTTTACCAGAAGAAAGCCCAAATGAAGAAAAAGAAGGGGCTAGTATACCGAAAAAGAAACCTTCTCTTAGCACCACTGACGAAGAAGATGACGCTCCTTTGAATCTTGAGGATGACAATACAGATGATGACGAAGATGGTGACAATAACGCTTACGAAGAATGTGGTAAGGACGGACGTAAAGAAGAAATCTATTAAATAAGAAGAAAACCGGCTTCAAAAGTCGGTTTTTTTAAAAGAAGAGATGGTGTTATAATGTATTTCTATGAATTTACAAAAACTTTCTTTTAAACAAAAGGTTTGGATAGGAATAATAGTTTTTTTAACGGCGATAGCAGTCTATTTAGTAGTCCTTTGGCTTAAAGTGCCAACATTTTTAGATATTACTAGTCAACGCTATATTCAATCTAGCAAGATATATGATCGCACTGGCAAAGTTCTTTTATATGAATTTGCTGGAGAACAAAAAAGAACTGTATTGGCAGAAGAAGATATTCCTGATGTAGCCAAAAAAGCCTTGTTAGCTATAGAAGATCGCAATTTTTACAATCATGGAGCCATAGAAATTAAAAGTCTTATTAGGGCAGTAATCTATAACTTTATTTATCCCAACCAAACCCAAGGAGGTTCAACTATTACCCAGCAATTAGCTAAGAATGCCTTCCTAACTACCAGAAAAACTATAGATCGAAAGGTTAGTGAAATAGTCTTAGCTTTTAAATTAGAAAAGATTTACAGCAAGGATCAAATATTAACAATGTATTTGAACCAAATACCTTATGGAGCTCAAATTTACGGTATAGAAGCGGCTTCCCAGGGTTATTTTGGTAAACCTGCTAAAGAATTGGATTTAGCCGAAGCAGCTATTTTAGCTGCGATGATTCAATCTCCAAGCCGCCTTTCCCCCTATGGTTCTCATACAGATTTACTCAAGGCAAGACAAGAAAGAGTAATAGACAATATGGTTGCATATGGCTGGATCACCAAGGAAGAAGGCGAACAGGCCAAACAAGAAAAATTGGTTTATATGAAACAAAGCAATGTAATGCTAGCTCCTCATTTTGTTTACTTTGCTCTTGATCAACTAGCTAATAAATATACCCAGGAGGATCTTATTAATAATGGTTATAAAATCACGACAACTTTAGATGCCGAACTCCAAACCAAAGCAGAGACTCTTATAGAAAAATATTCTAAAATTAATAAAGATGCTGGGGTAAACAATATGGCCCTAGTAGCCGAAGATCCTAAGACTGGAGAAATCTTGGCGATGGTTGGTTCAAGTAATTATTATGATTTAGAAAACCAAGGAAATTTTAATGCTGCTTTGGGTACTCGTCAGCCAGGATCATCATTTAAACCCTTTGCTTACTTAGAAGCTTTCAACAAAGGGTACCTTCCTTCAACTATAGTTTGGGATGTTCCTACTAATTTTTCTACTAATCCCAGTAATCCCTATACTCCACAAAACTATGATGGCCTCTATCACGGTCCAGTGGACTTAAGACATGCCCTAGCTCAATCACTCAATATTCCAGCTGTAAAAACTCTTTATCTTGCCGGTTTAAACGATACTATAAATTTAGCTACTAAATTAGGCATAACTACTTTAAATAAAAGTGCTTCAGATTATGGTCTGTCCTTAGTATTAGGAGGCGGAGGAGTACGACTAGTTGATATGGTAGGAGCATTTTCTACCTTAAGCCAAGAAGGAGTGAAGCAAAAACAAATTAGTGTTTTAGAAATTAAAGATAGCCATGGTCAGGTAATTTATCAAAGAGAAGAAGCCGCTCCTGAAAAAGTAATAGAACCAGAACCTGTCAGAATCTTAAACGATGTTTTATCTGACAATGAGGCTAGATATCCAATTTTTGCTCAAAACACACTATTAAAGGTGGGCGATTACAAGGTAGCCGTAAAAACAGGTACTAGTCAAGATTACAGAGATGCCTGGACAATCGGTTATACTCCCACAGTGGCAGTCGGTGTCTGGGGAGGAAATAATGACTATAGTCCTGCCAAGATAGGTGGTTCAGGAGAAAGAGTCTCAGCCGCTTGTTGGCATGATTTCATATTAGCTGCTATTGGTAAATTAGGGGTAGAAAGTTTTAATCCACCTCAAATTCCAGTTGTTAATAAACCCATGTTTAATGGAGATTATATAGTTACTAGACAAATAAATATAGATAGAACTACTGGCCAAGTAGCAGGACCATTAACTAGTCCATCAAACATAGAAGTCAGAAGTTACTCGGAAATCCATTCACTTCTTTATTATGTAAATAGAAGTAATCCTACAGGTCCAATACCCAAGAATCCCAATAATGATTCTCAATTCCAAGGATGGGAAACGCCTGTTCTTGAATGGGCAAGTCGTAACATACCCAATTTTCAAAATTATAATCAAGCCCTTCCTTATGATCCCTATGAACCACCAGTAGATGCTCAAGTTCCAGTGGTTACCATTGAATATCCTAAAGATGGCGATTATATAAATACTGATTTCATTGTAGAAGCCAGCATCACATCCAATTATCCCGTGAGCCAATCGAATCTTTACTTAAACGATAATTTAATAGGGACATTAAGCCCAACGACTGTATTAGATAGCACAACCAATC
>JBAQYG010000025.1:0-2537 GCA_049299915.1 Minisyncoccia bacterium
TAAGGTGAATAGAAGATAGTATGCCAGAAATGGCCACAGCAAATTCTGTCTCCATATGAATATGGCTGCCCCAAGAACCAGGAAAAAAAGCGCCGTAGAAACAAGTTCTAACTTAAGGTATTTATCGATAGCATTGAGACCGTAAAAGCAGCCTCTATAAAAATGGTGAGCTGATATTAATAATATTAGCGGAAGACTGATTATAAATATGCTTCTGTCTATTTTGATATATTGCAATATATAATTCTGCAATGAATAGGTCGCCACGATTAGAATCAATGATCCAATTAGCAGCCAACGCAAAAGCAAAGCAAAGGTGTTTCTCCTATCACTATCTGATGGAAATTCGCTCAAGAATTTAGTAGCGGAGCTTTCCGTTATGATTGAGATGGCCAGAGAAAGCAGCATGGTAATGGAAATGATCAAATTCATTTGGCCTAGGATATCTGCATTAAAGCTTTTTGCAACCGCAATGCCGTAAATTACTCGAGTCAGTCCTGCAAAGGCAAGCGCGAGTCCTGTGAGAATAGTATTTTTAATCAGTATGCTCTTGGTGAATTTCATACATAATCTCACTCGTATATTAATTTATATAACTTGATCCGATCATTAGCATAAACCGCATTTACACCAACAGATGCTTCAAATTGATGATTCAAACTATAATTATAAAAAATATTAGGAGTAACACATATGCCAACATAATTCAAATTAATACTTTTTACGCTATTGTCTAACGATTTAGAATAAACAGAATACAGAGTTTGGAATTGATTATTTTGGAACATTTGGGCACTCGTGGATATGCATTGGTCTAAATAAATCGTATTACTTTTTATATT
Source organism: Minisyncoccia bacterium (assembly GCA_049299915.1). Lineage (GTDB taxonomy): Bacteria > Patescibacteriota > Minisyncoccia > UBA6257 > JAVHQB01 > JAVHQB01. Next base: position 843 of record JBAQYG010000025.1, read on the forward strand.
ATTACTACAGAATTCAAATAATTCCGACACTTCAAATGAAGTTGAAGGATTTGCAATCGAAATAAACATAATACTAACAAATATAAATAAAGCCAATAGCCAGCCAAATAATACACCCGTTCTAGTAAACCAACCATTTGCTAAGCTCTGCAAAAAAATCATGAAAACTATAGAAAAAATTATTATTGGATCTAACAAACCAGAATGGATTGAAATGATTGATATTGATAATAAATACGAGTAGGATACCACATTTATTTTATGGAAAAAGGAATTAAATGAGTTTTGTGACGACACCATAACCAAATAAAAAATTGTTAACAACAAGCCGACTAGGAACATGAAAAGCGCAATACCTAATACTCCAAAATCTAAGTAAGGTCCTCCCAGAATGCTTGGCGTAGTTGAACTTGCTAAAGAAGTCTCTCTTAGCAATGATATGAATGTTCTTGGTCCCATTTGAATTCCGGGAAGTATTGTCTCAAAGATACTAGTTGTGAACCTCCCATGAAGCGATCCGGAGAACGATGAGAAATTAACAATATCCGAGAACACTGTCGCACCTACGTGGCAAGGCAAATGAGCTGCAATAAGTGCATCAGGATAACCACTAGGATTTATATGGCTAAAATAGGCATTTGTATTATCAAGACCATATGTTTTATACAAACGGTATTGCTGAATTCCAATGATAGCAAATCCAATAAATGCCGCAAATGGTAGCAGCAACCTGTACGACATCTTCTTAAATAAATAATTTATTGATATAAAGAATGTTAACGAATACAATACAATTATAGATCGATATGCAGTAAATAATGTAGCAATGGCGCCCAATATGAATATAATTGCTAAATATGATTTGCGGGTATTATAAGTCAATCTATCTGCTACGTACAAGCATAGGGATAACGGCAGCATTGCAAAAATGGCATAAAGAATCCCGGACGGAAGCAAATCAATGGATTGACCACCCCGAATCGCTGGAGTTAAGATTGGCATTCCATAATTAAAAGCCTGAATGATAATTGCTACAAATATAAGTGCTAATGATAATATACTGACTATTTGAATATATTTTTTAGTATAATTTTTTATAATATAATTATCAATCGCCCTATTCGCCGGCAATTCATTCTTAAGGCATAACACCACATATGAACCCAATAAATAAAAAATCAAACCCATAAACGCTAAGACAATGGATTTGGTGGAAGGAGAAGGATAAATCGTTAATTTTAGCGACCCAAAGCTAAAATAGAGGATATAAATAATAGGGAAAAGCACCCACGGAGCAAATATGTCTCTAAAATTGAACTTCGAAAATTTTAGAGACATTTACCTATCTCCCATATAATATAGAAAAGCGCTAAAGCTACCGCAAAATAGGCCGCGTGAGGCATGTCATCATTGAGGTTATGATCTGCGGCGATGTGATCCAAGATTATTAGCATCATTGTCTCCCAGACTAAATTATTTAGATAAAACCTCTTCGTAGACCCCTACTATTCTCTCCGCTATCCTTTCCCACGTGAACCGCTTTGCGTACTCTCGTATGTACCCAGCATCCCACTCTGCCTCCAGCGCCTCCAGGATCGCCCGCAAAAGCCCATCCGCGTCCTTCGGCTGGACGAGCATGCCAAGCTTATCCTCTATAACAATCTCCTCGCTGCCACCGTTTCTCGTTGCCACAAC
>JBAQYG010000026.1:0-3713 GCA_049299915.1 Minisyncoccia bacterium
TGCCAAGACCATGCCAGTTTTTAATTTAAGGCCCTTTCCAGGATTGCCATAATTTAATACCCAAGGATCTTCATGTTGACTGTAACCAACACCATGTCCAGTGAGTTCTTTGATAACAAAAAAATGATTAGCTTTAATACGATTCTCTATGGCAAAACCCATATCGCCCAAAGTATTGCCTTCTTTAGCTGCTTTAAGACCGGCAAGGAAAGCTTCTTTGGCTGTAGTAATTAATTTTTTTTGTTCAGGAGTAGCAGTACCTACTACAGCACTACGGGCCATATCGGTATACAATCCTTTAAATTTCATCCCTATATCTAATTTAACTAAATCCCCTTCTTTTATAACAACATTACTTTTAGGGATACCATGAACTATGGTGTCATTTAAGGAAAGGCATAAGGCCGCTGGAAAAGGAGGTTCTCCAGGACCCGGGCTATAATTCAAAAAGGCAGGCTTACCGCCAAAATTTAAAATAGCTGATTCTGTTAATTTTTCTAATTGATCTCCTCTAATTCCCGGCTTTAAAGCCGAAAGTAAAATATCCATAACTTGATTTAAGCGATGCCCTCCATCAGCTATGGTTTTTATCTCTTGTTGCGTTTTAATAGTTACCATGAAATTAAATAAATTTCTTCAAACCTTTTAAAATATCTTGATAAACTTTTTCTATAGATTGATCACCATTAATAACAATAAGCCTATTTTGTTTTTTATAATAGTTAATTACTGGCATCACATTTTTTTTAAAAAAAGTAAACCGTTTCACTACGGCATCCGGAGTATCATCTGCTCTTTTCTCTAATTTTCCATTGCACTTAGGGCAACGAGTAATCTTTGGTGTAAGAACTAAAGAAACTTCCATATGGCATTTAGAACATAGACGTCTATTGAGAATTCTTTTCTGGGCTTCTTCTAAATTAACTTTTAAGTAAATAAAAACTCTCTTTTCTTTTCCTAGGAAAGTAAAGACTTCATCCATACGTTTAGCTTCCACAATTTCTCTAGGGGCACCTTCAAAAATGACTCCCTTAGATTGAGAAAGGTCAGCTACTTTTTTGAACCAAGAATAAAATACAAGCCATGAAGGAGCCAAATAACCTCCTTCTATAATACTTTTTACTTTCTTTCCCAAGGGAGTAACTTCTTTGGCAATTTCTCGTAAATCTCCTCCCGTATTAATGTGGAAAAGTTTGAACTCTTTGGTTAATAAACGGGCCTGAGTCCCCTTGCCAGATCCGGATGGTCCTAAAAGAAAAATATTTAAAGCTTGTTTAGATTTCATAATAAAATAAAATTAAAAAGGGCTACTTAACCAAGTATAGCCCATTTTAAAAGCTCTAACAAATATTTAGATAGTATCGTATTCTCGGAGTGAAACCTGAGCTTCAATTGCCTTGATGATTTCTACAGCTACTCCAACGGCAATGAGAATACCAGCACCTCCGATAGTTAAGGTAGTAATTTTAGTAAACTTTTGTACTATGAAGGGCAATACTGCCATTAAGCCTAAGAAAAGGGCTCCGAACAAAGTAACTCTAGTAGAAGTTTTTGACAGAAAATTTTCTGTCACCTTACCGGGTCGATAACCAGGAATGAAGCCACCATTTTTTTGTAAATTATCAGAAATATTCTTGGGCTCAAAGGTAATAGCGGTATAGAAATAGGTGAAGAGAACTACCATTATAAAATAGGCAGTAACATAACTCCAATTGTTAGCAGAGCTAGGATTCAAAAAGTTGGTGAGAAAAACTGATATTTTCAGAATGGTAGCATTATTCTTAACAGCGGAAAGAAGAGAGCCTATTAAACTAGGAAACATAAGCATGGAGCTAGCAAAAATAATAGGAATCATGCCTGTTTGGTTTACTTTCATTGGCAGATAAGTAGAAGCACCTCCATAAACTTTTGTTCCCCTTACCCTTTTGGCATAGGAAACAGGAATTTTTCTTTCAGCTTCAGTAACATAAATTACTCCTAGAATAACCAAAAAGGCCATTAGGAAAGTAATGATTATATTGATCATTAAAGCTATTGAAGGATTGGCAGCATAATTAGCAATAGTTAAACCGATTTCCTGGGGATATTCAGCGACAATACCAGAAAAGATAAGAATAGAAATACCATTGCCTAATTTCTGACGAGTAATATTTTCTCCAAGCCACATCATAAATACGGATATTACAGTAATGACTAATAGGTTCAGAAATAAAGTGGCGGGAGTATAGGTTAAAACTCCTTGGGCTTTTAAAATATTGAGATAACTGAACCCTTGAAGAAGGGCTAAAGGAATTGTTAGGACACGAGAATATTGTTCAAAACGTTTCCTATCACTGGCTGTTCCCTCTTGCTGCATCTCTTTCAGTGCGGGAAACACCATAGATAACAGCTGCATAATAATACTGGCAGTGATGTAAGGACCTATACCCAACATGGCTATAGATAATTTAGCCAAAGCACCACCGGAGAGCATGCTAGCCAAACCAAAGATCTTATTATTTTCTAAAATGGTTTGCCATTTAGCTTGATCTACTCCTGGAACTGGAATAACATACATCAATCTTACCAAGAGTAATACCGCTGCAATAACCAGTAGTCGATGCCTTAATTCTTTATCTTTTAGAAAATGTGTAAGTTTTGACATAAAATAAAGCTCTTTAAATTTGGAAGAAACTTTTTAGGTTATCGAGCCTCCAGCTTTTAATATACATTCAGTGGTTGTTTTGGAACAAACACAATTTTCAATCACCAATTTATTAGTTAGTTCAACTTTACCCAAAATCTTAACATGGGGTAATTTTCTACCTATAGCCCTAATAAGGCCTTTATTAACTAAGGTTTTTGGGCTTACTTTTTCTCCGGCCTTATAATTTTTGGCTATAACAGCCAAAGAAACTAAAGTGGGTTTAGTCTGCAAGCTCTTAAAATTCTCTCCCCTTCTCTTGGGTTGTTTAAGAATTAATTCTTTTTGAATATTACGAAATTTAGCACCAGCTCGAGACTTCTGGCCTTTTTGACCTTTACCAGAATAAGTACCTCGTTTGCCTCCGCGGCCTATTCTTTGGCTTTCTTTATTCTTATGTTCTGTTGTAAGAGTATGTATTTGCATAATATTATCTTCTACCTTTGAGTATAATGCTTATTTTTTTCAAAATAACTTAAAGCTACGAAAGTGGCTCTGGCGTTATTAATTGCGTTAGATGTGCGACCTATAATTTTAGCACTAATGTTAGGAATACCAGCCAGCATCAATACCCAACGGACAGCTCCTCCGGCGACGATACCTCGTCCTTTAGCAGCTGGCTTTAAGATAACTTGAGCGGCTGAATATTTGGCAGCTACTTCAAAGGGTATGGTGTCATTAGAAGTGGTAATTTCAAGCATATCTTTTTTTGCTTGATTAACAGCTTTATCAACTGCTTGAGTTACATCTGCTCCTTTGGCAATACCCAAACCTACTTTACCTTTGCGGTTGCCAATTAAAACTGTGGCTCTAAAGCTCATACGCTTACCACCAGCCACAACCCTAGTTACTCTCGCTAATTCGAGTACCCTTTGGTCATATTCTTTTACTTCTTTTTTGGCAAATTTAGTCCTCACCATAAAATAATATTATTAGTCTATTAAGCTTAAAAAATTAATCCCCCTTTGCGAGCACCGGTAGCTAAACTAGCTATGCGACCATGAAATTTATAGGCCCTTCTGTCAAAAAC